>NZ_JAPCJD010000031.1:0-50386 GCF_027707845.1 Aeromonas sp. QDB14
ATTTAGGGACTCAGAATACTTTTTTCTGAAAATCAAGGCGGCCTTCCCCGGAAAGCCGCGATGAACCTGAAAAAAGGCGCCAGAGGCGCCTTTTTTCATGGTGTCGGGGCTTACAGACCCAGATTGGCTCTGGCATAGGCCTCAAAATCGGTGCAGCCGCCGATGTGCTGCTCATCCAGGAAGATCTGCGGCACAGTAGTGACCGGCTTGCCCGCCTTGGCGGCGAGATCGTCCTTGGTCAGCCCGGCCACGTTGATATCCACGTAGCGGAACTCGAAGTCATCGCGCTCCTCGGTCAGTTGCTCGGCAATCTGCTTGGCACGCACGCAATAGGGGCAACCGGGACGACCAAAAATCTCTACAAACATCTTTTCTCTCCATTAAACAAGCCGTTGAAGAAGGCCATTGAGATGAGGCTGGGCACAGCATAGCCCTGGCGCCCTGTCAGTCAAAGCTGAAAATAGCGATGCTTCCGTTCGCCATCTCCGATTGCGCCCACTGCTGATGACGGCGCCAGCGTCCCCAAGGCCGGGGAATCGGGCCGCCTTGCCGGCAAGGCAGCCCGTCTATCACTGTTCGACGATCTGGATGGGTTGTTGCTGGTAGATGCTCTCCAGCACGCCTTTTTCGAAGACGGTCCAGGGCCAGGGCGCCTTGCTGGCGCGGTAGCGCTCGTGGGTTGCCGGATCCTGGGAGAGACCGCGCTGGAACATCACGAAGGCCTTGCGCTGGCCACCGGCGGTGTCGATGAAGCCGGCGAGGTTCGACGTACCTGTGATGGTACCGGTCTTGGCGTGTACCTTGTTCTTCATCATGGGAGCGGTGACGCTGCGTCGCCAGGCCAGGGTGCCGTCTACCTGGGAGCTTGGCAGCAGCTTGATGAAGTCGAGCTCAGCATCGTTCTTCTGGATGAAGTTAAGCACCGACAACATCTGGCGCGCGCTGATGAGATTGTGGGCGGAGAGGCCGGAGCCGTCGGCCAGGGTGGCGTTGCCAAGGTCAATGCCGTGCTTGGTCAGGATGGCGCGCACCGCCATGGTGCCGCTGCGATAGCTGCCCGGCTTGTTGTAGTAGTGACGCCCCACGGTTTTGAGGAAGGTATCGGCGTAGAGGTTGTCGGACTTTTTCAACATCTTGGCGAGCATCACCGGCAGGGAGACAGAGTAGTGGGTCGCCAGGGTCTGGGCACCGACAGGGGCCTGATGGGTGACCCGCAGCAGGCCGTCGTGGCTGATCCCGGCGCGGTTCATGGCCCAGCGGATGTTGTCCCAGCCCCAGGCCTCCACGTCATGGATGGCAAAGCGCAGACCTTGTGGCTCCTTGTTCGGGGTGATGCAGCCCTTGAGCTCGTAGAAGTTGCCCTTGGCCATGTCTACTTCCAGAGCGCAGAACTGACGCGCCATGTCGCCATAGCTCATCACCTCCACGTTGTCGGCGCCGATGCCGATGGGCACGCCGGTGGCCACGTTGCCCACCGCAGGCTTGCCAATCTGGGTGGCGGTGATGGTGCCGTAGGCGCAGTTCTTGTCGATGATGACCGAGGAGACGGGAGCGGCGAAGCAGAGGGTCTGATCCCCCCAGGACCAGCCGTTGCCACGCTCATAGCCGTTGTAGGCACCGGTGTTGACATAGACGTTGCCCTGAATGCGGGTGACGCCCAACTGTTTGAACAGGGCAACCAGATCCATGCGCGACAGGGTCGGGTCGCCGACGAAGTTGATCCAGATGTCGCCGTTGATGGTGGTGCCCTGTTTGGCGCCGGGCTGGGCCTGGATGTCGGTGGCGAAGCGGAAGTCGGCACCGAGTTCGAGGCGTGCAGCGAGCGCGGTGAGCACCTTCATGGTGGAGGCGGGGGCTATCATGTCATCGGCGTGACGGGCAAATTCCACCCCGTTGTTGCCCTGTACGATGACGGCGTACTGGCCCCCCTTGGGCGGGGTCAGCGGGGCGGCGTGGACCGCCAGAGAAAAGAGAGCACAAAAACCAATCAACAGCCGCTGCATAGGATCCTCTAACTGAACGAAAGGGCGGCATCAGAAACCGCCCCGATAATCAAACCGGGTGACTGCCGGGTATCGCCTGCCATGGGGTCAGGGCGGGGCGTTGGCAGTCCGGTAACGCCCCTCGTAATCGAATATTTTTTCCTTCACCTGCCAGAAGCGTCCCGACTTGCGGGCGATGACGAAATCCGGGTGACGGAACTGGTCTGCCGCGAGCATCACGCTCGCCAGGGTCGTGAATTCGGGCTCCAGGCCCGGGGCGGGCCAATGATGACGCACAAAGCGTTGTTGAAACAAGCGCTGTGCACCCCGGGAGTGAAAGGGGAAGTACTCCGTCAGGGTCAGGCCATCCTCGTCGTGGTAGGTCACCTCCAGCCGCTCCCCCTGCTTGCCGCGCCCGGCACTCAGGGTCAAACCGGCGCAGCGGATCACCATGCAGTCCTTGAGATTGAGGGCCTCCTTGAGCTTGTCGTCAGGGTCCACCAGCAGCTGGTCACAGCTTTGGCAGCGGCGGGCGGCGATGTCGTTTTCAGCACCGCAACCTGGGCAGATCTTGGCGCGAAAGCGGTAGTCGCACTCCTCGCGGTTGCCCTCGTCATCTTCAAACAGTCCCTGACAGCGGCGGCCGTAGTGTTCGACCACCTTGCCATCCTCGTCGGTCTTGCCCCAGAAAGTGTTGGCAAAGCCGCAGGCGGGGCAGGGCACCTGAACCGGCTCGGTGCCGGCGTGGGGCCTGGGTTCCCCCACTTCGGGGGCAAACAGGTTGAAGTTGTTGCCTGCGTAGTCGAGCACCAGACAATCGCTCTTGCCGGGTGAGAGGCGCAGGCCCCGTCCCACAATCTGCTGATAGAGCGACACCGATTCGGTGGGACGCAGCATCACGATAAGGTCGACGTGGGGGGCATCAAAACCGGTGGTGAGCACTGCCACGTTGACCAGAAACTTGAGCTCGCGCGCCTTGAAGGCACTGATTAGAGCGTCGCGCTCCGGTCCCGGTGTCTCGCCGGTGACGAGGGCGGCCTGCTGGTCTCTGGCACCGAGCAGGCCATGAATTTCCCGGGCATGTTCGACTGTGGCGGCGAAAATCATCACCCCCTGCCGGTCGGCCGCATACTCCAGCACCTGGCTCAGGATATGGGGGGTGACCCGCTCCTGGCGCCTGATCTCGCCGTTGAGCTGCGCCTCGCTGAACAGGCCGTTCTCCCGCGGCACCAGCTTGCTGAAGTCGTAATGGACGATGGGGGCGTCCACCAGGCGCGGCGGGGTCAGGTAGCCGTTTTTCACCATGAAGCGCAGGGGCAGTTCGAACACGCAGTCACCAAAGAGCCGCTCGCCGTGGCTCTTGACCATGCCGTGGTAGTGGCGCCGGTAGATCCAGCCCAGCCCCAGCCGATAGGGGGTGGCGGTGAGCCCGAGGATCTTGAGGGCCGGATTGGCGGCCTTGAGATGCTCGATCACCTGATGGTATTGGCTGTCGTCATCGAGCGAGACCCGGTGGCACTCGTCGATGATGAGCAGCGAAAAAGCGCCGTCGAAGGCATCCAGATTGCGCGCCACCGACTGCACCGAGCCAAACACCACCTGGGCGCTCGCCTCCTTGCGTGCGAGCCCCGCGGCAAAGATGTCGGCCCGGAGTCCCCAGGCTTCGTACTTGGCGTGGTTCTGCTCCACCAGCTCCTTGACGTGAGCCAGCACCAGCACCCGGCCACGGGCCTTGCGGGCCAGTTCGGCGATCACCAGGCTTTTGCCGGCCCCGGTGGGCAGCACCACCACGGCGGGATCCGGGTGTTTGCGAAAGTGGCTGATGACGGCGTTGACCGCGTCGGTCTGATAGGGTCTGAGAACGAACATGCAGGCTTGGGGTATCGATATGGGGTGGTGCAGGATGGCGCCATTATAGGGATCCTGGCACTAAAAAACAGCGGGCCGGCATGGTGCCGGCCGCTGGCGATAATGTCTTCGCTTAGTGGAAGGGGAAGACGTAGTTCATCCAGCTGGCCATGCGCAGCAGCACCTTGCGCATCACCGAGACATGGTGGAAGTGCTTGGTGTAGATGGCGGCCTGGCCGCTAGCCCCGGCGATCACCTGATACTTGGCCCACTCGGGGTCGGTGATGGAGATGAGCACCGGCAGGCGACCCGGTCGCACGGCACTGGTCTGATCCAGCAAACCGGCGTTGGCCTGCACATTGCCTGCGGCGATGGCCGGGATCACGGCGGTCACCTTGCCCTGGAAGATCTTGCCGGGGATGCCGTCGATCACCACTTCGGCCTCATCGCCCACCGCCAGGCGCTGCATGCTGTTTTGCCAGAACCAGCCAACATAGGCGGTCTCGTCTTTGTGGATGAAGGTCATCACCGGACGATACATGAACGGGGTGGCGATCATGCCGGGGCGCAGGGCCAGCTGTACCACGTGGCCGTCGCTCGGAGCATAGACCACGGTCTGCTCGACCTGGTACCTGGCCTCGTCGAGCTGGGCCTGCAGATCTTCCAGTGTCGCCTGTTGTTGCTCGATCTGGGCCACGATGTCGTCCACGTTGGCCTGGGTGACATCGAGGTCACGCTGCTTGCCGACGCCGCGGCGCATCAGGTCGCTGGCGCGATCCCGGTCGAGCTTGGCGGAGCGCAGCCTGGCCTCGATGGACTTGAGGTGGTTGCGGTTGGATTCAACCCGCGCCGTCAGGCTGTCCGCTTTGAGCTGGAAGGGGGCGGCATCCAGGCGAAACAGCACATCGCCCTTTTTCACCGGTTGGTTAGCCTGTACCGGCACCTCGATTACCCGGCCCTTGACCAGCGGCACGATCGGGGTGGAGACATAGTAGTTCCGCGCCATCTCGGAATAGGGGTGGTTGTAGTTCATCAGCATGATCAGGGTGCCAATGAGCAGCACGCCACCCAGCGCTGCGGTAGGCACGGTCCACTTGTTGAGCGGGATACGGAAGATTTTGAAGATGGCCACGCAGACGGCCGTGTAGGTCAGGATCAGTAGCAGGTCCATGATTTATCCCTGTTGCTCGGTCTGTTCGATGGTATTGAGGCGGGCCTTGAGGTCGGCCAGCTCCTGTTTGAGCTGCTGGATATCATCTTCATCCTGCTGCAGCCGCTGGTTGAAGCCCCAGCCGCGATCGGGGCGATAAATCGTGGCCCAGATCCAGAGGAAGGGCCACAGCACGTGCAGGGTGAACAGACTGACCCAGCCGGCCACGTGAATGGCGTCCTGATGGGGGTGCTGACGATGCTTGGCTATTTCATAGGGAATGTCGTGAATGACGATGACCCCATAAAAAATGACCAAACCCACAAAAAAAAGCAGACCAAGAGCAAAATAATCGAGTGCCATTTATGCCTCCGCTGGCTTGACGCACCGCATTGTCATTGGGAACAGGGCTCTGCAAGGCAGTCAGCCACCTGATTTCCCTCCTGTCGGGCCCGAAATCTTAAGTTGTTTTGTTGTACTGAAGCTTAAGTGGTTTCCAAGTCGCCAAAACAGACGCTGATGTTATTGGGGGCAAGTCCGTAAAGTCGTATCCATGACAAGGATTTACGCTGGGAGTATGGCATTGCTGAAGGGAAATGTTCAGCAAAAAAAGGAGCCTTGACGGCTCCTTTTTTGACATGGTTGGCGTGGATTAACTTTCGCTGGGCTTGTTGATCAGCGCGGGCCTGAATTTCACCAGGAAGGCGAGGGTGATGAGGGCGGTGCTCACCAGACCGATGATGGTGGAAACATTCATCTCGAGGCCGAAACCGATGGGGGCGTTGGCCAGGTAGGTGATGACCACTGCGGTCATGAAGATGGCGGGAATGGTGCATACCCAGTGCAGCTTGCCTTCCTTGATGAGGTAGGCGGCCGCAGCCCACAGCATGATGACGGCGGTGGTCTGGTTGGCCCAGCCGAAGTAGCGCCAGATCACCCCGAACTCGGCCTTGGAGATGATGAAGCCAAGGATGAACATGGGGATGGCGATGAGCAGACGCTTGGCCATGGGCTTCTGGGTCAGGTTAAGGAAGTCCGCCACGATGAGACGGGCGCTGCGAAACGCGGTGTCACCGGAGGTGATGGGCAGGATCACCACGCCGAGGATCGCCAGGATGCCGCCCACGGTACCGAGCAGGCTGGTGGAGACTTCGTGCACCACGGCAGAAGGGCCGCCGCTGGCCAGGGTGGCGTTGAGCGCCTCGGTGCTGTCGTAGAAGGAGAGACCCAGGGTGCACCAGATGAGGGCGATGATGCCTTCCCCTATCATGGCCCCGTAGAAGATGAAGCGACCGGAGCTCTCGTTCTGCATGCAGCGCGCCATCAGCGGGGACTGGGTGGCGTGGAAACCGGAGACGGCACCACAGGCGATGGTGATAAACAGCAGCGGCCAGAGCGGCAGATCCGTCGGGTGCAGGTTGGAGAAGTCCATCCCGGTGTTGTAGAAGCCCTTGCCGGAGACGATGAGGCCGATGATGAGGCCGACCGACATGAAGACCAGCAGTGCGCCGAAGATGGGGTAAAAGCGACCGATGATCTTGTCGATGGGGACGATGGTCGCGAGGATGTAGTAGGCGAAGATGGCCGCAATCCAGTAGACCAGGTCGGTGGAGGTGAGGTTGGCCAAGAGGCCCGCCGGGCTCAGGACGAAGACCACGCCCACCAGCATCAGGAGCACCACGGCAAAGAGGTTCATGAAGTGCTTGGCGGCGGTGCCCAGGTGCTCACCGACCACGGTCGGCACCGAGGCGCCCCTGGCGCGTACCGACAGCATGCCGGAGAAATAGTCGTGGACCGCACCGGCGAAGATGCAGCCAAAGACGATCCAGAGCATGGCGACTGGACCATAGAGGGCTCCCAGAATGGGGCCGAAGATGGGGCCGACGCCTGCGATGTTGAGCAGTTGAACCAGGTAGACCTTCTTGTCCGACATGGGGACATAGTCCACCCCGTCCGCCATGGTGATGGCGGGGGTCTTCAACTCGGGTTTGGGCCCGAATATCCGTTCGATGAATTTGCCGTATATGAAGTAGCCGGCTACAAGTAAGCCGACACAGAGGAAGAACCAGATCATTGCTACGCTCCTGCTTTGTTATTTTTTGGTGTGCGCAGCCAGTGTAGGTGGGGACTTCTGTTAACGGCAGGTGAAAGGGGGTGAGCGGCGACATGGCGACCCGAGCGGTTGTCCGCTGTGATCCGGCGCACATCGCGCCCCGCTTTATTCCAGTCCCAGCTCGTCTTTTAGCTCCTTGAGGTAGCGGCGGCTGACCGGTACCCGGGCCCCGCTCGGGGTCACGATCTCCGCCAGCTGATTCTCCAGCAAACGGATTTCGAAGATGGCGGCCGGGGCCACCAGATACTGGCGGTGACAGCGCAGCAGCGGGGTCTTCTCCTCGAGGGACTTGAGGGTGAGCTGGGTGTGAAACAGCTCGCCCTGGCAGGCGACATGGACACCGCCGAGATCGGAGAAGGCGTACTCCACCTGGGAGGTTGGGAGCAGCCGCACCCGGTTGTGCAGGTATCCGGGGATATGGTGGATGCTCGGAGCCAGGGTCCCGACCGGTTGCGGGGTGATGTCCTGCCTGAGCCGCGCCAGGGTCTTGGCGAGGCGGGCCGGCTCCACCGGCTTGAGCAGGTAGTCGAAGGCGTTCTCCTCGAACGCCTGGATGGCGTAGTCGTCGAACGCGGTGACAAAGACGATGCGGGGCAGGGGATCGAGCATGGCCACCAGCTCCATGCCGCTGAGCTTGGGCATCTGGATATCGAGAAACACCACATCCGGCTTGCGTTGCTGGATGAGGCCGAGCGCCTCGATGGCGTTGCCCGCCATGCCCAGGATCTCGATGTCGGGATCGCTGGCCAGCAGCTCTGCCAGCTCCTCGCGGGCATAGGGCTCGTCATCGACGATCAGGGTGCGGATCATGTCATCTCCTTGGCGGTAGTGCGGGGTTGTCGTGGGAGCGTCAGGGAGACCCGGGTCCATTGCTCTGGCTCCCACTGGACGTCAATGCCATAGCGCTCGCCAAAGGCACTCTTGAGGCGCTTGTCCACCAGGCTCATCCCCAGACCATCCCCCTGGCCGGATGGTTGCCAGGCCCCGGCGTTGTCTTCGACGCAAAGGGTGATCGCCTCGGGGGTCTCCCTCGCGAATAGGCGAAGTCGCCCCTCTCCCAGCAGGGAGCAGATGCCGTGCTTGATGGCATTCTCGATGAGGGGCTGCAGGGTGAAGCTCGGCAGTTGCACCTCGGCAAGGTGGGGCGGGATCTCGTTGATGACGGTGAGCCGCTCGCCAAAGCGGGCCTGCTCTATCTCCAGGTAGGAGAGGCAGTGCTCCTGCTCCTCCCGCAGCGTGGTCAGGCCGCTCTGGCGCTTGAGGTTGTTGCGAAAGAAACGGGAGAGGTGCAGCAGCAGCTCCCGTGCCCGTCCCGGATCGCGGCGGGTAATGGCGCTGATGGTGTTGAGGGTGTTGAACAGGAAGTGGGGGTTTATCTGTGCCTGCACCAGCTTGAGCTCGGATTGCACCAGCAGGCGCTGCTGCTGCTCCAGGCGGCCTGCCAGCAGCTGCTGGGACAACAGGTTGGCGATCCCTTCTCCCAGGGTGTGATTGATCTTGAGGAAGAGCCGCTTCTTGGGCTCATAGAGCTTGATGGTGCCGATCACCCCCTCGTCACCCTGCAGGGGGATCACCAGCACGGAGCCGAGCTGGCACTGGGGGGAGATGCTGCAACGATAGGGCTGGCTGTTGCCATCGGCGAACTGCACCTTGTTCTGGGCGATGGCTTGCAGGGTGATCGCCGAGGTGATGGGAGTGCCCGGCTTGTGGTGATCTTCCCCGGTGCCGATGAAGGCGAGGATTTTGTCGGTGTCCGTGATGGCGACGGCGCCGACGCCGGTCTCTTCCTGAACGATATGGGCTATCTTGCCGCTGGCCTCCGGAGTGAACCCCTGGCTCATGATGCCGACGGTGCGGTTGGCGATGGTGAGCGCCTTGGCGGAGAAGACCCGGGAGAACTTTTCGTACATCCGCTGCTGGTCGCGGATCATGCTGATGAAGAGCGCCGCCCCGCAGGAGTTGGCGAGGATCATGGGGGTGGCGATGGTGCGCACCAGCAGCAGGGACTTGTCGAAGGGGGTGGCGACCAGCAGGATGATCACCATCTGCATGATCTCGGCCACGAAGGTGGTAAAGAAGGCGACCCTGGGTGCAAAGAGGTCATTGACCCTGCCTGCCCGCATCAGCCGCCAGTGAACCAGCCCCCCCAGCAAGCCTTCGCAGGTGGTGGAGATGGCGCAGGCGAGATCGGTGAACCCCCCCAGGGTATAGCGGTGCAGGCCGCCGGTCAGCCCCACCAGGAATCCCACCAGGGGGCCGCCCAGCAGTCCCCCCAGTACGGCACCGACCGCCCGGGTGTTGGCGATGGCGTCATCGATGTCGAGGCCCACATAGGTTCCCAGGATGCAAAAGCAGGAGAAGATGACATAGATGAGCACCTTGTGGGGCAGCCTGACGGAGTAGTTGGCCAGAGGACGCAGCAGGGGACTCTTGGAAAAAAGATAGGCGATGACCAGACTGACGCTCATCTGCTGGAGCAGAGAGAGGACTAGTTGCATAAAAAAGCTTCCTCAAACACCATGCCGGAGCCGGGCGTTGTCATGACGCAGGGTGAGCCTGAGCCCGTCTTGATGCGGGCTGCGGGCTGAACGCTGCGGCAGTTTGCCAGAATGGAGAAATAAAACCATATAAAATCAGCACGTTAAATTGATATTTGTGTAACCTGCGCCCGCTTGATATTGCTGATGCGAGCATGAAGGTATCCACCGGATACGCCACACGGAGGTGGCATGCTCCGCCCGGCCATCGGCTGGGCGTTTTTTATCCAGCTCCAATGGTGGACGATTTCGAGGGGACCTGAGCAATTATTCAGGTTTGTCCAATGAGTTATCCCCAGCTTCTGGGGATAACTCAGAAGGCGAAATAGTAACAGACCCGCCGACCCAGACCGAAAAAGGCGCGTTGCGCGTCGTCCAGCTCTTCCTGTCTGAGGGTGGCGACGATGCTTCGCGCATCTTCCCGCAGATCGATCATGGCCACCCCTTCCGGCCGCTGTCCCTTGAGGTAGGGCAGCACCTTGGGTCTGAGGGGCATGCTGGGCTCGGTGGAGAGCACCAGGGCCAGGGCATCGTCATCCAGGCGCACCAGGGAACCCGGTGGATAGACCCCCAGCACTTTTATCAGCAACCTGACCTGGGTTTGCTCGAACTTCTTCTGGGAGAGCTTGTAGAGCTGGCCGATCACCTGGCTGGGTCCCGGCGGGTTGAGGCCGCTGCGCGGGTGAAGCAGCTCGTCATAGTGGTCCACCAGCCCGATGAGGCGGGCGAGGGGGGGGATCTTGTCGCCCTTGATCCCGAGGGGAAAACCGCTGCCATCGAGGCGTTCGTGATGCAGGTAGGCGACCTCGCGGATCCTGGGTTCGAAAGCCTGCAACTGGTTGAGCATCTCCAGTCCGTACTGGGGGTGCATGTTGAGGAAATTCTGCTCCGCCTTGCTGAGCTCCCCCCGCTTCTGGATGATCTGGCTCGGGATCCTGAGCTCGCCGATGTCGTGGAGCAGGCCCGCCAGACCGGTCTCCTCGATCTCGACGGGATTCATGCCAAGCTCCCGTGCCATCAACATGGCGATGAAGGCCACGCTCAGGCTGTGTTGCAGCAGGGTATCCGTGTTCTGGCTGCGGATGAGGTGCAGACCGAGCAGTCCCTGGTGTTCTGCCAGACGGGCGGCGGTGCTGCGCACTATCTGCGCGGTATTGGCCAGGCCTTCGTCCGGTTTGAGGTTGAGGGCGCCAAGGGCGTCGCGAAGATCTGACAGGGATTGACCGAACGCCTTGTCCGCGATGCGAAGGGAGCGCCTGAACGCCTTTTCGTCGAAGGTGGGGCCCTCAGAAGAGGGGGCGGTATCCCCGGTGTCGCTCATCTCAAGAGAGGGAACGGGTTCGGCCCGCAGCAGGGGCTCTACCGGCAGATCGCTCTTGTCGGGATCCACCATCAGCAGGGGCAGGTCGAGGTGGCGGATGATGTCGAGCTGCTGCTGGTCCTTGATTTTGAAGGCGTTGAACATGAAAGGGTGGCTCGTCCATCCCGTGGGAAGATGGATGTAGTGGCCGACTCTCAACTGCTCGATAGAGGCCTGTATCAGCGCCATGGACTAGCTCTTCTGTCGAATTTGCCTATCAACAAGCTAGCAAAATTAAACAGATAGACAAACAAAAAAGCCCGCGCATGTGCGCGGGCTCTTGTCATCCGTGGCGTTTATCAGGCCTTGGATTTTTTCTTGTTGTCCACCTTGGTGTCGACCTTGGCTGCAATCGGGGCGGCAGCAGGGGCTTCCTCGATGAAGGGACGGCCGTAGTAGGTGTCCATCAGGATGGCTTTCAGCTCGGTGATCAGCGGGTAGCGCGGGTTGGCGCCGGTGCACTGGTCATCGAAGGCTTCCAGGGCCAGCTGGTCTACCTTGGCCAGGAAGTCCGCTTCGTTCACGCCGGCTTCGCGGATGGAGGCCGGGATCCCCAGGGTGGCCTTCAGCTCGTCCAGCCAGGTCAGCAGCTTCTCGATCTTGGCGGCGGTACGGTCACCGGCAGCGGTCAGGCCCAGGTGGTCAGCCACTTCGGCGTAGCGACGGCGAGCCTGCGGACGGTCGTACTGGGAGAACGCGGTCTGCTTGGTCGGGTTGTCGTTCGCGTTGTAACGGATGACGTTGCTGATCAGCAGGGCGTTGGCCAGACCGTGGGGGATGTGGAACTCCGCACCCAGTTTGTGGGCCATGGAGTGGCACACACCCAGGAAGGCGTTGGCAAACGCGATACCGGCGATGGTGGCGGCGTTGTGCACCTTCTCGCGGGCAACCGGGTCGTTGGCGCCGTTGATGTAGCTGGAGGGCAGGTAGTCCTTCAGCAGTTTCAGGGCTTGCAGCGCCTGACCGTCGGAGTATTCGTTGGCCAGCACGGAGACATAGGCTTCCATGGCGTGGGTCACTGCGTCGATACCACCGAAGGCACACAGGGATTTGGGCATGCCCATCACCAGGTTGGCATCCACGATGGCCATGTTCGGGGTCAGCTCGTAGTCGGCCAGCGGGTATTTCATGCCGGTGGCGTCGTCGGTCACGACCGCAAACGGGGTCACTTCAGAACCGGTACCGGACGTGGTGGTGATACAGACCAGTTCGGCCTTCACGCCCATTTTCGGGAACTTGTAGATACGCTTGCGGATGTCCATGAAGCGCATGGCCAGGTCTTCGAACGCGGTGTCCGGGTGCTCGTACATGACCCACATGATCTTGGCGGCATCCATGGGTGAACCACCACCCAGGGCGACGATCACGTCCGGCTTGAAGGAGTTGGCCATCTCGGCGCCCTTACGGACCACGGACAGGGTGGGGTCGGCTTCCACTTCGTAGAAGATCTCCACTTCCATGTTCAGCTTCTTGAGCAGGCGAACCACTTCATCGGCATAGCCGTTGTTGAACAGGAAGCGGTCGGTCACCACCATGGCGCGCTTCTTGCCTTCCAGGTCGCCCAGGGCGATCGGCAGGGAACCACGACGGAAGTAGATGGATTTCGGAAGTTTGTGCCACAGCATATTTTCTGCCCGTTTTGCGACTGTCTTCTTGTTGATCAAGTGCTTGGGACCGACGTTCTCGGAGATGGAGTTACCACTCCAGGAGCCGCAACCCAGGGTCAGGGACGGGGCCAGCGCGAAGTTGTACAGGTCACCGATACCACCCTGGGTGGAGGGGGTGTTGATGAGGATACGGGCGGTCTTCATCTTGTCGCCGAAGTACTTGATGCGGTCGGCATTGCGATCCTGGTCGGTATAGAGACCGGAGGTGTGGCCGATACCACCGATGTTGACCATGTCGCAGGCCATTTCGACGGCTTCTTCGAAGTTCTTGGCACGGAACATACCCAGGGTCGGGGAGAGTTTCTCGTGAGCGAACTCGTCCTCGGCACACAGCTCCAGACCTTCACCGATGAGGATCTTGGTGGTGGCTGGCACGGTCACACCGGCCATGGCGGCGATCTTGGTAGCAGGCTGGCCCACGATGTCGGCGTTCAGGGCGCCGTTGATCAGCAGCACTTTACGCACCTTGTCCGCTTCGTCCTTGGAGAGGATGTAGCCGGCGTGGGTCGCGAAACGCTCCTTGACCTGGTTGTAGATGGCGTCGACCACGATGACAGCCTGCTCGGAGGCACAGACCACGCCGTTGTCGAAGGTCTTGGACATCAGGATGGAGGCGACGGCACGCTTCACGTCGGCGGTTTCGTCGATGACGATGGGCACGTTGCCCGCACCCACGCCGATGGCGGGTTTGCCGGAGGAGTAGGCGGCCTTCACCATGCCCGGGCCACCGGTGGCCAGGATCAGGTTGATGTCGTCGTGACGCATCAGGGCGTTGGAGAGTTCGACGGAGGGTTGATCAATCCAGCCGATGATGTCTTTCGGCGCACCGGCAGCCACGGCAGCATCCAGTACCAGCTTGGCAGCGGTATTGGTGGAGTTCTTGGCGCGGGGATGCGGGGAGAAGATGATGGCGTTGCGGGTCTTCAGGGAGATGAGGGCCTTGAAGATCGCAGTGGAAGTCGGGTTGGTGGTCGGTACGATACCGCAGATGATGCCTACCGGCTCGGCGATGGTGATGGTGCCCATCTCGTCATCTTCACTGAGGATGCCGCAGGTCTTCTCATCTTTGTAGGCGTTGTAGATGTATTCGGAGGCGAAGTGGTTCTTGATAACCTTGTCTTCGATGATACCCATGCCGGATTCAGCCACGGCCATCTGGGCCAGGGGGATACGGGCGTTGCTGGCGGCCAGAGCGGCGGCGCGGAAGACCTTGTCTACCTGCTCTTGCGAGAAGCTGGCGAATTGACGCTGTGCTTCTTTGACGCGGGCAACCAGTGCATCCAGTTCAGCCAAATTGGTTACTGCCATGTTTATCTCCTGATGATTTGAAAACTGTTTAGTAAGACCTTGGCAATGCCCGGCAATTATAGCCACCTTGTCAAGGCGAGAATCACCATAACGGGGTATTTACATGCCTTAGTAAACTGTTTTTCTGACTCGATTATAGGGTCGGGATGTGTCAGAAAAGATTGATCTGGATCATATGTAACAAAAGAACAAAAGAAATTTTGTTTCACCCCTTATCGCACCACTATGTTACGGGAGTGTGTCATCCTTTCTTGGCATCACGAGCTGCTGTCACGCGCCCTTGAAATATCTGCTCAGGGAAGGGGATCCGATGAATTCTCGCCTTGACCGGGATGGGGGAAGGTGGCATTGCCATGATGGCGGCAGAACGCCTAGCCCCCTGACGTTTCATTTATGTTGAGAAAGGGGTTGTTGTTTTCATCCAGTCGCCCTGGCGAAACAGCACATCTGGCGGTGGCAGGGAGCTTGTCACCTCTGCACAGCCGGCCCCACTGGCACCGCACCAGGGTGAGAAAGGCCAAAATCGGGGTCACAGGAGCGGGTGGGGGCGGCAAGCAGGTGTGGTGAGAAGCAAGGGTGCCATTTGCCGAAAATATCGTTTCTTGGCTGAGGGTTGATATAACGCGCTGTCATGGCACCCGGCGATGTTAATGGTGGCCACTCTCCCTTAACAACCCGATATGTTGAATTTTGTCGATACATTAGCGGAACTAACTAAAAAGCCCCGGTAAGGGTGAGATTATTTGATTGGAGAAGGGAAAAGCCATGGTGTAAATTTACGCGTAGTTTGGGGGTTGGCCCCTTGTGGCTCGTATTGGTTCTGGATGGCGCCTATGGCAGCAATAGACTTCTCTTTATACCTGAAATTTTTCGTCGGCCTGTTTGCGATCATCAACCCGCTGGGTCTGTTGCCGGTTTTTGTGAGCCTGACGGGCCACATGTCGCCGGAGGAGCGACGCAAGACCAACACCACCGCCCACATTGCCGTGATGATCATCCTGATGGTCTCCATGTGCATGGGACAGCTCATCCTCGACAGTTTCGGCATCTCCCTGGCGTCGTTTCGCATTGCCGGTGGCTCGCTGATCACCCTGATCGCCTGGTCGATGCTGCAGGGCAAGCTGGGGGAGGTGAAGCACAACAAGCAGGAGAAGGGGGAACTGGCTGCGCGTGAATCTATTGCCGTGGTGCCCCTGGCTCTGCCGCTGATGGCCGGACCCGGTGCCATCTCCTCTTCCATCGTCTATGCCAGCCAGAAGACCCTGCCCCAGATGGCCGGCATGTTCGTGGTGGTGGTGGCGTTTGCCTGCTGCTCCTGGCTCATCTTCCGTGCCGCTCCCCTGCTGTTCAAGCTGATGGGCAACACCGGCATCAACGTGGTGACCCGTATCATGGGTCTCATCATGATGTCCCTTGGCATCGAGATCATCGTGGCGGGCATCAAGGGAGTCTTCCCCGGTCTGGTGTGAGCCAGGTCCGTTTTTGTCGGAGCCGGTCCTTGTGACCGGCTTTTTATTGTTTCTTTTTTGTTGGTCATTTCCTAGAATCGAGCGGCCTTGTACGAAAAATGACCGCTGCGGGATATTTAAATGCTGAATAAATGGTTTTAAGTTGTTTTTTTGACCATGAAAGCGGCCTGTTCCTGATGATATCTATTGCATTATCAGAATTGTCAGGGAATTATGCGGGCAGCGAGGTGTTTGTCTCGTGGATAACAAATGCATGGAATGTTCTTGTTGGAGTATGGAAATGACTCATAGAAAAACAATTATTAATACCCTTTTATTGACTGCACTTTTCGGTGGCGCCACCCTGGCTCACGCCGCCGATGTCCCCGCCGGTACCAAGCTTGCTCCCGAGCAAACCCTGGTGAAAGGCAATGGTTCCGAACCCGCCACCCTGGATCCCCAGAAAGTGGAAGGTACCCCCGAATCCAACGTATTGCGTGACCTGTTCGAAGGTCTCGTCTCCTCCGGCCCCAAGGGTGAGACCCTGCCCGGCGTCGCCGAGTCCTGGGAAACCAAGGACAACAAACATTACGTGTTCCACCTGCGCAAGGATGCCAAGTGGTCCAACGGGGATCCCGTCACCGCTCATGACTTCGTCTTTGCCTTCCAGCGCGCGGTGGATCCCAAGACGGCCTCTCCCTACTCCTGGTACATGGAGATCCCGACCATCGTCAATGCCTCCGACATCATCGCGGGCAAGAAGCCGGCCGACACCCTGGGCGTGAAGGCGGTGGACGATCACACCTTCGAGGTGCAGCTGGAGAAGGCGGTGCCTTACTTCGTCAGCATGCTTTCCCACACCACCACCTATCCGGTCCCGAAGAAGGTGATCGAGAAGTTCGGTGACAAGTGGACCCAGCCCGGCAACATGGTATCCAACGGCGCCTACGTGCTGAAGGACTGGGTGGTCAACGAGCGCGTCGACGTCGAGCGCAACCCCAACTACTGGAACAACGGCAAGACCGTCATCAACAAGGTGACCTACCTGCCCATCCAGTCCACCAACGCCGAGCTGAACCGCTATCTGGCTGGCGAAGTGGATCTGACCTACAACATGCCCATCGAACGCTTCAAGCAGATGAAGAAAGAGCTGCCGGACGAAGTAAAGGTCAGCGGCTATGTGGGCACCTACTACTACCAGTACAACTTCAAGCACAAGCCGTTTGACGACGTGCGGGTGCGTACCGCCCTCTCCTATGCCATCGATCGCAACGTGATCGCCGACAAGGTGATGGGCAAGGGTGAGACCCCGGGCTACACGCTCGTGCCTGACTTCGTGGACGGCTTCAAGCCGGTGGCGCCGGCCTGGTCCAAGCTGACCCAGGCAGAGCGCGATGCCAAGGCGAAAGAGCTGCTGACCGAAGCCGGTTACGGCCCGGGCAAGCCGCTCAAGTTCGAGCTGCTCTACAACACCGACGACAACCACAAAAAGGTGGCCGTGGCCGTCGCCTCCATGTGGAAGAAGCTCGGCGTGCAGGTGAGCCTGGTGAACCAGGAGTGGAAGACCTACCTGGAGACCAAGAAGCAGGGTAACTTCGACGTGGGCCGCGCCGGCTGGATTGCGGACTACAACGAAGCCTCCTCCATGCTGGATCTGATGCAGACCACCCACGGCAACAACGACGGCAAATACTCCAACCCGACGTTCGACAAGCTGATGAGCGAGTCCCGCAACCAGGTGCATGCCGAGGCGCGCAACAAGCTCTATGTCCAGGCCGAAGAGATCCTGGCCAAGGACATGCCGATCGCCCCCATCTATCAGTATGTGACCTCCCGCATGGTCAAGCCCTACGTGGGTGGCTACCCGGCCAACCCGCTGGACAACATCTACAGCAAAGACATGTACATCGTTGCTCACTGAGTAAAGAAACAAGTCGCATAACAAGCAGGGCCCGCCAGACGGCGGGCCTTTATTACAACCGCGACCCTTTGGAAGCAGTACAGGACAGGAAATGTCTATGTTGAAATTCATCCTTAAACGTCTACTGGAAGCGATCCCGACTCTGCTGGTCTTGATCACCGTCTCCTTCTTCATGATGCGCTTCGCCCCGGGTAACCCCTTTACCAGCGAACGCGCCCTGCCGCCGGAAGTCCTGGCCAACATCGAAGCCAAATATGGCCTGGACAAGCCCATCGGCATGCAATACCTCACTTACCTCGGCAACCTGGTCCAGGGGGATCTGGGGCCCTCCTTCAAATACAAGGACTTCACCGTCAATGATCTGGTGAGCCAGGCCCTGCCTGTCTCCGCCAAGATAGGCTCGGTCGCCTTCCTGCTGGCAGTGACCCTGGGGGTCACCTTCGGCACCATTGCGGCCCTGAAACAGAACACCCTCATCGACTACCTGTTGATGTCGTCGGCCATGGCCGGGGTGGTGATCCCCGGCTTCGTGCTGGCACCGCTGCTGGTGCTCTTCTTCAGTATCTATCTGGGCTGGTTCCCGGCGGGGGGCTGGCAGGGGGGCGGCGCCCAGTTCATGGTACTGCCGGTGTTCGGCATGATGATGTACTACATCTCGGCCATCTCCCGCATCATGCGCGGCAGCATGATCGAGACCATGAACTCCAACTTCATCCGTACCGCCCGCGCCAAGGGGCTGCCCCTGCGCCACATCATCCTCAAGCACGCGCTGCGCCCGGCCATGCTGCCGGTGGTCTCCTACCTGGGACCGGCCTTCGTGGGCATCATCACCGGCTCCGTGGTCATCGAGACCATCTTCGGCCTGCCGGGGATTGGCCAGCTGTTCGTCAACGGTGCCCTCAACCGTGATTACTCCATGGTGCTCGGTCTGACCATTCTGGTCGGCGCCCTCACCATCACCTTTAACGCCGTGGTCGATATTCTCTATGCCGTCATCGATCCCAAGATCCGTTACTAAGCCGGGAGTTCATCATGGTAGTCACAACTGAAAAGCGCGAAGCCGTCGAGGCGTTCGCCCAGAAAGTGGAAGTGGTGGAAGGACGCTCCCTGTGGAAGGATGCCCGTCGCCGTTTCCTGCGCAACAAGGCGGCCCTGACCAGCCTCATCATCCTGACCATCATCGGTCTGGCGGTGATCGTGGGGCCCCACCTGTCCCAGTACACGTTCGATGACCCGGACTGGGGGGCCATGCAGAGTGCCCCGGACATGGAGACCGGCCACTGGTTCGGCACCGACAGCCTGGGGCGCGATCTGTTCGTGCGTACCCTGCTCGGCGGGCGCATCTCGCTGATGGTCGGCATCATGGGGGCCCTGGTGGCCGTCATCATCGGCACTCTGTATGGCGCGGCCTCCGGTTTCATCGGCGGCCGGGTCGACAGCCTGATGATGCGGGTGCTGGAGATCCTCAACGCCTTCCCCTTCATGTTCTTCGTGATCATGCTGGTGACCTTCTTCGGTCGCAATCTGGCCCTCATCTTCCTCGCCATCGGCGCGGTGAGTTGGCTCGACATGGCGCGGATCGTCCGCGGCCAGACCCTGAGTCTCAAGAGCAAGGAGTTCATCGAGGCGGCCCACGTCTGCGGCGTCTCCAAGTGGAAGATCATCACCCGTCATATCGTGCCCAACGTGCTCGGCATAGTGGCGGTTTACGCCACCCTGCTGGTGCCGGGGATGATCATGTTCGAATCCTTCCTGAGCTTCCTGGGTCTGGGCGTGCAAGAGCCCATGACCAGCTGGGGCGCCCTGCTGGATGAAGGCTCCAAGTCGATGGAAGTGGCCATCTGGCAACTCCTGTTCCCCGCCGGTTTCATGGTGGTGACCCTGTTCTGCTTCAACTTCCTCGGGGATGGTCTGCGTGATGCCCTCGATCCCAAGGATCGGTAAGACGCAAGCAATGCCGTAGGACCCGTCCGCTGGTCACATAGCGCCAGCGGGATGGGCAGGCCTGCCTCACGACAGATCGATAAGGAGTGTTTATATGAAATTACTGGATGTGAAAGATCTGCGGGTCGAGTTCAAGACCCCGGACGGCAATGTGGTGGCCGTCAACGACCTCAACTTCTCCCTCTCAGCCGGCGAAACCCTCGGGATCGTCGGGGAGTCCGGCTCCGGCAAGTCCCAGACCGCCTTTGCCATCATGGGGCTGCTCGCCAAGAACGGCGTCATCACGGGGTCGGCCAAGTTCCAGGGAGAGGAGATCCTCAACCTGCCGGAGTCCAAGCTCAACCGTATCCGCTCCGAGAAGATCGCCATGATCTTCCAGGATCCCATGACCTCCCTGAACCCCTACATGAAGGTGAAGGATCAGCTGATGGAAGTGCTGATGCTGCACAAGGGGATGACCAAGGCCGCTGCTTTCGAGGAGTCTGTGCGCATGCTGGACGCGGTGAAGATCCCCGAGTCGCGCAAGCGGATGAACATGTACCCCCACGAGTTCTCCGGCGGCATGCGCCAGCGGGTGATGATCGCCATGGCGCTCCTGTGCCGCCCGCAGCTGCTCATCGCCGACGAGCCGACCACAGCGCTGGACGTGACGGTGCAGGCCCAGATCATGACCCTGATGAACGAGCTCAAGCGCGAGTTCAACACCGCCATCATCATGATCACCCACGACTTGGGCGTGGTGGCCGGCATCTGCGACAAGGTGCTGGTGATGTACGCCGGCCGTACCATGGAATACGGCAAGGTGAACGACATCTTCTATCGGCCGAGCCACCCCTACACCGAGGGTCTGCTGCGCGCCATTCCCCGTCTCGACACCGAAGGGGAAGTGCTGCCCACCATCCCGGGCAATCCGCCCAACCTGCTGCGTTTGCCCACCGGTTGCCCCTTCCAGGAGCGCTGCCACCGGGTACACGAGATTTGCGGCCAGCAGTCCCCCATCCTCACCCCGTTCAATGACGGGCGGGAGCGGGCGTGCCACTGGGTATCGGATGCCATGATCAAGGGAGTGAACTAAATGGGTACTGACAAGAAACTGCTGCTGGAAGTGTCCGACCTCAAGGTTCACTTCCATATCAAGAGTGACAAGGCCTGGCCCTGGGCCAAGCCCTCCGCCCTGAAGGCGGTGGACGGGGTGACCCTGCGCCTCTACGAAGGAGAGACCCTGGGCGTCGTGGGGGAGTCCGGTTGCGGCAAATCCACCTTCGCCCGTGCCCTCATCGGCCTGGTACCGGCCACCGACGGCAAGGTGGTGTGGCTTGGGCAGGACTTGACCAAACTCGAGCAGAACGCCCTGCGGGAGAAGCGCAAGGAGATCCAGATGATCTTCCAGGACCCGCTGGCCTCCCTGAACCCCCGCATGACCATAGGGGACATCATCGCCGAGCCCCTCATCACCTTCTACCCGACCCTGGCAAGGGAAGAGGTGAAGGAGAAGGTGCGCGCCATGATGACCAAGGTGGGTCTGTTGCCGAACCTGGTGAACCGTTACCCCCATGAGTTCTCCGGCGGCCAGTGCCAGCGCATCGGCATCGCCCGGGCGCTCATCCTCGAGCCCAAGATGATCATCTGCGACGAGCCGGTCTCGGCGCTGGATGTCTCCATCCAGGCTCAGGTGGTGAACCTGCTCAAATCCCTGCAAAAGGAGATGGGTCTCTCCCTCATCTTCATCGCCCACGACCTCTCAGTGGTCAAACACATCTCCGATCGGGTGCTGGTGATGTACCTGGGCAACGCGGTGGAGCTGGGGACCGGCAAGGAGATCTTCGCCAATCCCCTGCACCCCTATACCAAGGCGCTGATGTCGGCGGTCCCCATCCCGGATCCGGATCTGGAGCGCAGCAAGGTCATCCAGATCCTGGAAGGGGACTTGCCATCCCCCATGAATCCGCCCTCCGGTTGCGTGTTCCGTACCCGCTGCCCGGTGGCAGGTCCGGAGTGCGCCAAGACCCGGCCCCAGCTCGAGGGCAACTTCGACCATGCGGTCTCTTGTCTCAAGGTGGATCCGCTCTGAGAACCTGTTAACGATCTTGCTGCGAGGCCGTGATCAAGGCTCATGCGCTGTTCGGAATCCTCATGTATTCATATACCTTCCGGTTCCTGCGCTGCTCTTTACCTTGTTGACGACCTCTCGCGACAGCTCGTAAACAGGTTTTAAGGAGAACCGTATCGAGAAGGGCGCGTGCTGGCGCCCTTTTTATTGCATGGGGGATAAGATGCCTCTTGGCGCCAGCGGTTGTCGCTGCTACTATCCGCCGCACAAGGGGAGTAACTTCTCGCCGGTTTGTCGTCATTACGGTGCACCCATATCCTGCAGTGCACCCGGCAGCCGGGCAGTCGATGTCAATCGGCTGTAAGTGAGACCTTGCCGAGAGGCAAGGTGTATCTGCTCCAAACGCGAACCCACTGCCTCCCGGCCGTGGGTTTTGTCGTTTTGGGAGAAGTGAACATGGGTGAATGGTGGATGTGGACCGGTTTCTTCAGCATAGTGCTGGTCCTGTTGTGGATTGATATCCGCTTTGTCGGTGGCGGCAAGGCGCACAAGGTGTCCCTGAAAGAGGCGGGCATCTGGTCTCTCATCTGGGTCAGCGTGGCGCTCCTGTTCAACCTGGCCATCTGGCTCTGGCTGGATCACAGTGCCGGGCGCGAGATCGCGAACCAGAAGGGGCTGGAGTTTCTCACCGGCTACCTCATCGAAAAGGCACTGGCGGTGGACAACGTCTTCGTCTGGCTGATGCTGTTCGGCTACTTCGCCATCCCGGCGGAGCTGCAGCGCCGGGTCCTGCTCTACGGGGTGCTGGGGGCCATCGTGATGCGCGCCGGCATGGTGTTCGCGGGCAGCTGGCTCATCGAGCAGTTCCACTGGATCCTCTACCTGTTCGGGGCCTTCCTGCTGCTGACCGGTGCCAAGATGCTGTGGGCGGCCGACAAGGAGCCGGATCTCGAGAACAATGCCCTGCTCGGTTGGATGCGTCGTCGCTTCAAGGTGACCGAGACGCTGGAGGGAGAGAAGTTCTTCGTCTGGCGTGACGGTGTGCGCTACGCGACCCCGCTGCTGCTCATCCTGGTGCTGGTGGAGGTGAGCGACCTCATCTTCGCGGTGGACAGTATCCCGGCCATCTTCGCGGTGACCACGGATCCCTTCATCGTGCTCACCTCCAACATCTTCGCCATCATGGGGCTGCGCGCCATGTACTTCCTGCTGGCCGGGGTGGCCGATCGCTTCGCCCTGCTCAAATACGGCCTGGCGCTGATCCTGATGTTCATCGGGGTCAAGATGTTGCTGCTCGATATCTTCAAGATACCGACCGGCATCGCCCTTGGCGTGGTGGCGCTGATCCTGCTGGCCTCCATGGGGCTGAGTCTGCTGATGACCCGCAAAAAGGCGGCGTGAACGGCGCAGTAAAAAGGGCTCCCTCGGGAGCCCTTTTTCATGTCAGCAATTTGCTTAGCGCTTGATCTTCTTGGGGTTGGTGTAGCCCCAGACGGTGTACATGTCCGCCAAGAGGGCACCGTTGTACTCCTCCAGATCGGATTGTTTCACCTCGGCATCACCCTGGCGTCCGAACAGGACCACCTCGTCACCGGGTTTGATCCCCTTGATGTCGGTGACGTCCACCATGGTGGTGTTCATGGAGGTCTTGCCCACGACGGGGGCCTTCTGGCCATGGATCAGCACATAGGCCTTGTTGCTCATGGCGCGGCGGTAGCCGTCGGAGTAGCCCATCGGCAGGTTGGCCAGCAGGGAGTCGCGCTTGAGGGTGAAGGTGCGGTCATAGCCGACGGTGTTGCCCGCCGGGTAGTGGTTGACGGAGGCGACCTGGGTCTTGAACGCCATCACCTTCTTGTACTCGGTGTATGAGGGAATGGTGTCGCCATAGATGATGCCGCCCGGGCGCACCATGTCAAAGTAGGCTTCCGGCACTTCCAGGGTGGCGAAGGAGTTGGCGGCGTGGATGGTGAGCTTGCTGCGATCCAGCTTGCCGGCGTCGATGAGCCACTGGTAGTCCAGCTTGAACTGGGCCAGCCCCAGCTTGACGTCCTCTTTCTCCTCCACTGGGAAGTGGGTCATGATGCCGACCGGGGTGATCCCCTTGAGCTTGAGCATGGCCAGGGCATCGGCCTTGGCATCGTCCTGGCGCAGATCGATGCCGTTGCGGCTCATGCCGGCGGAGTTCAGGCCGATGTGCACCGGGATGTTGGTGTGATGGCGCTGGGCGATGTCGGCGATCCCCTTGGCGCTCTCCAGGCTGCCGATGAGCTCTTCCAGCTTGTAGGACAGGGCCTGCTCCACTTCATCCGGGGTGGCGGCACGCACCCGCATCAGGCGACCTTCGAAGCCCTTCTCGCGGGCAACACGTGCTTCTTCGTTGCTGGCGATGCCGATGCAGGGGATGCCTGCCTTGACCACCGAGGGGACCAGCAGGTCGATGCCGTGACCGTAGGCGTCCGCCTTCATGATGGCGCAGATCTGCGGGCCCTTGTCACCGAGGCGATTCTTCAGGGTCTGGATGTTGTGCTCGAAGGCACCGAGATCCACTTCCAGCCAGGCGTTGGCGGCGTTCTGTTCCTGACCGTTGCGGTGGTCGTCGGCGAGCGGCAGGTAGGGGGCGGCGACCGCCTGGCCGGCCAGCAGGCCAAAGATCAGGGTCGCGAGCAGTGTTTTCTTGTGCATGGGGCAAGTCCTTTCTTATTGTCTTGAGTTGAGGCTGGGCTCATCGCTGAGGCGAGCTGCGGCAGGTCTGGTCATGGCATGTTGCTATGCTAATGATATATTTCACTTTTTATCCAGATGCCGACTCTGGGAGTGTATCTCAACGGCGTCAATCGTGGCACGTGTTGCAGGAAGAAAATATGAAGCTGACGTTGCGGATTCCACCGTTGCTGCTGTTCGTCGTCATCGTGCTCGCCATGTGGCTGGGGCGGGGCGAGGGGAGGGCAGCGCCCCTGTGGCTGGTGCTGGTCGCCACGCTGTGGCTGGCGGGAGCCCTGCTGGGAGGCGGTGCGCTTTTGCATTTCTGGCAGCAGCGCACCACCGTGCACCCCCAGCGGCTGGAGAGCAGCCGGGTGCTGGTGACCCGGGGCGTCTATCGCATCAGCCGCAATCCCATGTACCTGGGGCTGCTCTGCTGGACCCTGGCGCTGGCGTGCTATCTGGGAGGCATGGCAGTGTGGCTCGGGCCGCTGCTGCTCTGGGGCTGGCTTACCCGCTTCCAGATCCTGGCAGAGGAGGAGGCGCTGCGGCGACAATTCGGCGATGCCTATGACGACTATTGCCGACAGGTCAGGCGCTGGTGCTGAGGTGCGGCGTGCCCCATCAGGCATATGACAACGGCCCGCAGAAGCGGGCCGTTGTCATGGGGGTCAGGGGGGATCACACCTTGGCGGTGTCCACCTCGCCGAGGGGGGCGGTCTCACCCAGGCTGTCTTCGCTCTTGGCCACCACGCTCGCGGCGATGGCGTTGCCCAGCACGTTGGTGGCGGAGCGCCCCATGTCGAGGAAGTGGTCGATACCGAGCAGCAGCAGGATGCCCGCTTCCGGGATGTGGAACTGGTTGAGGGTGGCGGCAATCACCACCAGGGAGGCGCGGGGCACCCCGGCCATTCCCTTGGAAGTAACCATCAGCAGCAGCAGCATGGTGATCTGCTGGGCCGTGGAGAGCTCGATGCCATAGGCCTGGGCGATGAACATCACCGCGAAGGTGCAGTACATCATGGAGCCGTCCAGGTTGAAGGAGTAGCCCATGGGGAGCACGAAGCTGGCGATGCGCTTGTCACAGCCAAATTTCTCCAGCCTGTCCAGGGTCTTGGGGTAGGCGGCCTCGGAGCTGGCGGTGGAGAAGGCCAGCAGGATGGGCTCGCGGATGAGGGCGAGCAGGGTCAGGATGCGGCGGCGGATGAAGAGGCTGCCCATGGCGATGAGCAGCAGCCAGAGGCAGCCGAGCGCCAGATAGAACTGGGCCATGAAGGTGCCATAGGTGGCGAGGATGCCGAGCCCCTCCTTGGCGACCATGGCGGCGATGGCGCCAAACACCGCGAACGGGGCGAAGTTCATCACGTAGCCGGTCACCTTGAGCATGATCTCGGCACCGCTGGCCATCAGCTTGACCACGGGCTTGGCGTCGTCCCCCAGGGCGGCGGCGGCCAGCCCGAAGAAGAGGGAGAAGACCACGATCTGCAGGATCTCGTTGGTGGCCATTGCCTCGACCACGCTTTTCGGGATGGCGTGGGTCACGAAATCCTTGAGGGAGATGGCGGTGGCAACCACGCCTGAGCTGGTGCCGTCATCGGGCAGGGAGAGGGAGAGCCCCACCCCGGGTTGCATCAGGTGGACCATGACCAGCCCCAGGGTCAGGGACATCAGGGAGGCGAGCATGAACCATCCCAGGGTCTTGACGCCGATGCGGCCCACGGTGCGGGTGTCGCCCATCTTGGCGATGCCGACCACGAGCGTGGTGAACACCAGGGGGGCGATGATCATCTTGATGAGGCGCAGGAAGATGTCGGTCAGCAGGGTGATGTCATCGGCAAAGCCTGCGGCCTGTGCGGGCGCGAGCAGGCGATAACCCTGCCCGGTCACGATGCCAAGCAACATCGCAATGAGGATGGCAACGGTCAACTTGTTCATTTTCATGGGGGAGTTCCGGTTTCGATAGGTGCAATGCCTGTGCAGGCGGCGAGGGGCCGCCTCAGTCCTTTTTTGTGATCCGGGCGGTGGAATCCAGACAGCCGGTGTGCTGGAGCATGCCTAATCGCGAAGGGGAAATCCAGTGACTTGTTTCGGAGTTTTGTGCTGTTGTTAGCTGCATTTGATATGCATCTTGTGATTTATTTGTATTAATCGCTGTTTATTTTAATTTTCGCGAGATAAACAGCTTCCATGCTCTGCGCGTCCCGGGGGCTGGCCTCCAGGGTGAAGACGAGCAGGGCCGAGGTGCGATGTTCCACCTGCATGTCGTCCATGAAGGTGTCTGGCTCGTACTCGTCGAACCCGAATTGGGGGCGGGTCGGGGTGACCCTGACGGCATCCCGCGATAGGGTCAGCGTCTCGACCTGAATCCAGGGGTATCCCTTTGCCAGTGCCACCTCACCGGCCCGCTTGAGCACGTATTTGCGCGCCGTTTCCCTGTCCACCAGATCGTTGCCCACAAACTCCAGTTGCCAGCGGGCCGGGCCAAGCTGGGTCTGTGAAAAACCGGTCTGGCCATTCCAGAACGATTTTTCACGGTCATAGGCGGTGGCGCAGCCCGTGAGCTGGCCGACCAGCAGGGCGCTGAGGGCAAGGGTGCAGAAAGTACGAAGGGAAGGCAACATGATGCGGGCCGCTTGGCAAAGGGGGTTTTACTACAGCATAAAGGGGTTGGAGAGACAATCGCGGCGGAAGACCATAAAAGAAAAGGCCTTGTCGTCTGACAAGGCCTTTCTCGGGGAATTTGGTCGGTGTGAGAGGATTCGAACCTCCGACCCTCTACACCCCATGCAGATGCGCTACCTGGCTGCGCTACACACCGACGGAGTCAGCTCGGCTGACGGGGAGGGAGTTTATGGAGATGCCCCGACCCTGTCAACAGGGGAAATCCAGGTTCGAGATCGTTTGCCTGCTTTGCGAGCAACTTCGGATCAAAGTGCGACCAGTGGTGCATTTTGTCGGCACCTCACCGCTGTCTTGTATGAAAAACGGCCGCCCGGAGGCGGCCGTTTGGCGTGATGCTCTCAAGCCGAGATCAGCGGTTGAAGGTCAAGCGCTTGCCCAATACCTTGCCGGTGACCTGACCGTGCTGCCAGGCTATTTGCCCGTTGACCAGGGTCATCTCAAGCAGGGTGCGCTGGAAGCGGTCATCATCCAGATCAGCGGTTGAAGGTGAGACGCTTGCCCAATACCTTGTCGGTGACTTGGCCGTTCTGCCAGGCAATCTGGCCGTTCACCAGGGTCATCTCGATGGTGCTCTGGAAGCGGTAGCCGTTGAACGGGGACCAGCCGCACAGGTAGAGCAGGTTGCTGTCGGTGACCACGTAGGGCTTGCCGAGATCCAGCAGCACCAGGTCGGCGAAGTAGCCTTCCCGGATGTAGCCGCGATCCTGCACCTGGAAGCGTTCGGCCACCGCGTGGGAGGTCTTCTTGACGATGGTTTCCAGGCTGAAGACCCCGTTGTGGTAGAGCTCCAGCAGCGCCTGCAGGGAGTGCTGCACCAGGGGCACGCCGGACGGCGCCTTGAAGTAGCTGTTCTGCTTCTCTTCCCAGGTGTGGGGGGCGTGGTCGGTGGCGATGATGTCGAGCACATCGTTGCGTACCGCATCCAGCAGGGCGTGCTGGTCGGCAGCGCTCTTCACCGCCGGGTTGCACTTGATCTGGCTGCCCAGGGTGTCGTAGTCCGCCTCGTTGAAGAAGAGGTGGTGGACGCACACTTCGGCGGTGATGTTCTTGTCCTTGAGATCCTTCAGATCCGGGGTGGCGGTAAAGAGCGAGAGCTCTTTCGCCGTGGTCAGGTGCAGCACGTGCAGCTTGGCGCCGTACTGCTTGGCCAGGGAGACCGCCATGCTGGAGGATTTGTAGCAGGCGTCCGCGCTGCGGATGCGGCCGTGCTCGCGCATGGGCACGTCTTCGCCCCACTTGGCGCGAGCTTCGTCTTCCAGCACCTTGATGGACGGGGTGTCCTCGCAGTGGGTGACGATCATCACCGGGCTTTCGCGGAAGATGGCTGCCAGGGTCTCCTGGTTGTCCACCAGCATGTTGCCGGTGGAGGCCCCCATGAAGATCTTGATGCCGCAGGACTGCTTGGGATCGAGCTTCTTGATCTCTTCCAGATTGTCGTTGGTGGCACCCAGGTAGAAGCTGTAGTTGGCGGCGGCGGAGTTGGCGGCGATCTGGTATTTGGCTTCGAGGGCGTCGATGGTGGTGGTCTGGGGATTGACGTTGGGCATTTCCATGAAGCTGGTGGTGCCACCGGCCACGGCGGCCCGGGATTCACTGGCGATGGTTCCCTTGTGGGTCAGGCCGGGCTCCCGGAAGTGGACCTGGTCATCGATCATCCCGGGGATGAGATGACGGCCCGTTGCATCGATCACCATGGCATCGGGGGCACTGATGTCCGGGGCGACGCGGGCGATCCGCTCACCCTCGATCAGGACGTCGGAGGCATAGATGCGGCCTTCGTTGACCAGGGTGGCATTCTTGATAAGCAATTTGTTCATGGGGGGTTCCAGTTCCTTTGCCGATAATCCGGGGTCATAATATCGCAAACTGCACTTTCTCTGTAGCAAGGCCTGAGTAATGAAGTTATTTGTTAGAGATTTGACTGTGATCGATTCCAGCTATTTATGCGAGCGCCGCGGCATGGTGGGCGAGAGCTGGCTGGTGGACATCGAGATGAGTGGCGAGCTCAACGAGATGAGCATGCTGCTGGACTTCGGTCGGGTGAAGAAGCTCATCAAGTCGATCATCGATGAAGAGGTGGATCACAAGCTGCTGGTGCCGACGGAATGTCCCCTGGTCCATGTCCACGCGCTGGAGAACGACGAGAGCACCGTGGATCTGCTGCGTCCGGGTCGCGCCATTCACCTGCGTTGCCCGACCCAGGGCTTCGCCTTCATTCCCGCCCCCCAGGTGGATAAAGAGTCGGTGACCCGCTATCTGCTGGGGGTACTGGCCAAGCGGCTGCCGGGCAACATCAAGGATCTCTCCCTGACGTTGCGCCAGGAGCGCATCGAGGGCGCCTTCTACCACTACAGCCACGGCCTCAAGAAGCACGACGGCAACTGCCAGCGCATCGCCCACGGCCACCGTTCTCCCGTCGAGATCCTGGTGGACGGGGAGCGTGACGAGGAGCTGGAGTTCAACTGGGCCGAGCGCTGGGCCGACATCTACCTGGGCACTGAAGAGGACAGGGTGGCCCTTGGCGAACTCGCCCTGAGCGAGCGGGCCGAGGCGTCACTGAAAGAAGGGGACGCTCACTACATCGGCTTCAAGTACGTGGCGCCCCAGGGGCTGTTCCAGCTCGCCATGCCAGCGGCGGAGGTGGAGATGATCGACACCGACACCACCATCGAGCTGCTGGCCCACTACATCGCCCGCGAGGTGAAGAAGCAGGTAGGGGACAAGTTCGTCAAGATTGTCGCCTATGAAGGGGTCGGCAAGGGCGCCATCGCCTACGCCTGATCCCGCGCCGCATGCCAGTAAAAAACAAGGCCCCGCCAATGCGGGGCCTTGTCGTATCGGGTCGTGGCCATCAGGCACTGAGGCGGAAGCGCTGGACCAGCCCCTCCTGCTGCTCGGCAAGGGAGTCGAGCTGCTGGCTGGTCTCGGCGACCCGCTCTATGCCCTGATAGTTGAGATCCGAGATGTCGGAGATGCGGTTGAGGTTGGTGGCGATGTCGGCGCTGGTGGCCTGCTGCTGCTCGGCGGCGGAGGCTATCTGGCTTGACATGTCGCTGATGAGCACCACGATGCCCTGCACCTCTTCCATGGCGTTGTTGGCCTGGGAGCTCTGATCCACGCAACTGTCCATCTCGCGGGAGCACTCCTGCATCACGTTGACCGCCCGGGCGACGCCTTGCTGCAGGTTCTCGATCATGGTCTGGATTTCGCTGGTGGACTGGGCGGTACGACCGGCCAGGTTGCGCACCTCGTCGGCCACCACCGCAAACCCGCGTCCCTGCTCGCCGGCACGGGCCGCCTCGATGGCGGCGTTGAGGGCCAGCAGGTTGGTCTGCTCGGCGATGCCGCGGATGACGTCGAGGATGTTGCCAATCTGGCCGCTCATGGCGCTCACGTCGCCAATCACCTTGCCGGTCTGCTGCAGCTTGCCCGCGAGCTGATGGGTGGTGGTGATGTTGCCTGCCATCACCTTGCGCCCCATCTCGGAGGCCTTCTCCACATCCTGCACCCGCTCCAGGGTCTGGTTGGCGGCCTGGGCCACCTCCCGCACCGAGGCCTCCATCTGGGTCATGGCGGCGGCGACCGAGGCGGTCTCCTGACGCTGTTTCTCCAGATCCGCCCGCACCGATTCGGTGGTGTGGCGGTTGTCGTGGGCGGCACTGTTGAGCTGGGTCGACGCCTGGGAGAGCTGCTTGAGCACATCCCCCATCTGGTGGATCAGCAGGTTGATCTGGCTGGCGAGCTGGCCGAATTCGTTCTGGCTCTTGAAGCCGACGCGCTGAGTCATGTCGCCCTGGGTCACCTCGGTCAGCACCCGCAGCAGCTCTTTCAGGGGGCGGCGGATGGCTTTGCCCAGGGTGAAGGCCACCAGGATGGCGACGAAGATGGCGATGGCGATGCTGATCCCCTGGGTCAGGGTACTCTGGGTCTGCACCCGATCGGAGGCCTGGATGCTGGCGTTCATCAGCTGCTGGCTCTGGGCGGTGATCCCCTCCAGCTTGTTCTGGATGTTGAGGATGAGCTGGCTCGCCTGCTTGCTCTGCTCGCGCATGGCCTGCTGCTGCTTCATCAGGACCAGGTATTGGGAGAGCACGCCGTCATTGCCCGTGGTGTCGCGCACGAAGCCATGGACGTAGTGGCCCATGTTGTTGTCGAAATCCTTGAGCTCCCCCTGGAGATCCTTGATGGTGCTGTTGAAGCCCTCGATCTGCATCTTGTTGCGCTTGAGAGCCGCCTCGATGGGGGCGGGGATGCTCTGGTTGAGGGCATCCATGGTGGAGAGCTCGATGGCGGAGAGCTTGGTGGTCAGGGTCTCGGAGAGCATTTTGATGAAGCTGTCGTCGATGGTGACCATCATGTCCCCCAGGTTCTTCTTGAACTGGGGCAGGCTGACCTGGAACTGGCCCTTGGCCTGATTGACCTTGTGCAGCCGGGTGAGCAGGGCCTCGTGTTCGCCGGGCAGGGTCTGGGTCAGTTGCAGGTAGTCATCCACCAGCTTGACGAGGGCAGTCATGTCCGCCTGCAACTGGGGATGAACCGCCACCTGCTGTTTGAGGCTGGCGACCATCTTGTCGACCTGGCCCTTGGCCTGTTGCAACTCGGCCACTTCCGCCGGCAGTTGCTTGAGATCCTGCTCGGTCAGCACGTCGGTGAGCCATTTGTTGGCGCTGAGCAGGCTTATCTGGGTCTGGCTGCTGGCGAGTACCAGCGGCATGGACTCCTGGGTCACCTGATCCAGGGCGCCGCTGAGTTCGCTCTGGCCGCGAAAGGTCAGTACCGCACTGGCGACCATGACGGCGACCAGGATGGCAAAGCCCAGATAGACTCTCTGTAAGATCGAGAGGTCTGACATTGTTTGTTTCATTATTGTCCCGCTGTCTGTGCAAAAGTCCCTTGCCTGAGTACCCCGTCCCTTTGATACCCTGCATGCCCCGAAGGGGATGCCGTTGTGGTTCGCGGGACGTCTCCTCGCTATCGGTATTCTTCACAATAACTGAAGCGATTGGGACAACGGCTGTGCCAAATGTCGGCTTGTGTCACACTTGGCGCGTTGCGGCGGCCTGTTTGGGAGCCGCTTGAGCTTTGTATTGAATTTTCTTTTTCCTATAAAGGAGTTACCCATGGCGCAAGAAACCATTTTCAGCAAAATCATCCGCAAGGAGATCCCCGCCGACATCCTTTATCAAGACGATCTGGTGACCGCGTTTCGCGACATCCAGCCCAAGGCCAAGACCCATATCCTGATCATTCCCAACGTGCTCATCCCCACCGTCAACGACGTGGAGCCGGATCACGAGCTGGCGCTGGGCCGGATGTTCACCGTGGCCCGCAAGCTCGCCAGCGACGCGGGCATCGCCGAGGACGGCTACCGCCTCATCATGAATTGCAACCGCCACGGCGGGCAGGAGGTCTATCACATCCACCTGCACCTGGTCGGTGGCGAGCCCCTGGGACCCCTGCTGAGCCTGTGATGCGCCTCGTCCCGTCGACCGGCCTGCTGTTGGCCGGTCTGCTGCTGGGGGGCTGTGCCTCCCAGTGGAAAGACATGTTCGTCTCCTACTCGGATCAGATGGTGCCCCTGCGCAACCAGCTGCTGCTGGGCCATGCCGCCGAGGCCCTGCCCGAGGTGCGCGAATCGACCCCGGGGGACGACACCTTCGTGCTCGACCAGCTGGAGAAGGGGCGCATCGCCTGGCTGGCGGGTCAGGACGGCCCCAGCAAGCAGGCCTTTGCCGCCGCCGACAGCCGGCTTGCGTGGGAAGACAATCAGGCCGAGTACCGCCTGAGCCAGGGACTGTCCCAAGCGGGCAGCCTGCTCACCAACGATCAGACCCTGGCTTACCAGGCGCCCGATTACGAGCGCACCATGCTGCACCACTATCTGGCGCTCAACTACTTGCAGCGCGGGGATGCCGACGGCGCCCTGGTAGAGGTGCGCCGTGCCAACCAGGTGCAGGAGCAGGCCCTTAAACGGCGGGCTGACGAGGTGCGCAAGGCCGCGCAGGAGGGGGATCGGGAGGACGAAGCCGGGGAGATGCGCCAGCTGATGTCGCGCGGCGCCCCCGAGCTCGATCGCCTGATAGGCCAGGTGAAAAACGGTTTCCAGAACGCCTACACCTTCTATTTCTCCGGCTTGCTCTACGAGGCGGCCGGGGATCTCAACGACGCCTGGGTCGATTACCAGCGCGGCTACCAGATAGCGCCGGACAACCAGAGCCTGCAGGATGCCTTGCTGCGCCTGGCCCGGCTTCGCGGCTCTCCCGAGGAGCTCAAGGAGACCGAGCAACGGATGGGCCGCAAGGCGCCGCAGCCGGTCAAGGATGAAGGACAGCTGGTGGTGCTGTTTGAAGATGGCCTCATCCCGGCGCGCCGGGAGCTCTTCCTGCCGCTGCCCATCTCCACCTCCAGCGGCGATTTTCGTACCTTTACCGTGGCGGTGCCCTATTACGACAATCGGGCCAGCGACGGCGCCCCGCTCACCCTGTCGGTGGGCAAGGGGGTGGCGCAGACCAGCGAGCTGGTGAGGCTGGAGGCGCTGGCGGCCAAGGATCTGCAGGAGCGGCTGCCCGGCATGCTGACCCGGCAGGCCCTGCGGCTGGTGGCCAAGGAGCAGGTACGGCGCACTGCCGCCAAGGAGGGGGGGGATGTGGGCAACATCCTGGTGGGGATCTTCAACACCCTCTCGGAGCGGGCGGATACCCGCAGCTGGCTGACGCTGCCCGCCAAGGCCTCGAGCTGGCAGGGGATGGTCCCGGCCGGGAACGTCACCCTGACCCTGGGGGCGGGCAGCGCCATGCGCACCCTGCCACTCAGCGTCCACGCCGGGCGCACCACCCTGGTGTGGGTACAGCGCCTGGGGAGCGGGCTCACGACCCGGGTGATGCCCCTCTAGGGGGAACCGGATATGGCAACTCAGATGAATGACCGGTCAGGCCGACGGCCACCGGCAAGGAGAGCAAGATGAAAGCACAAGGGTTGGCCCTGGGCCTGGTTCTGCTGCTGACGGGCTGTGCCACCAATACTTCCGGCGTGGCGCTCTATGGCGCGGCCGGTGCGGCGGCGGTGGCCGAGCAGCATCAAAACGTCAACGTCACCCTGACCGAACTCAGCCGGCGTCAGCAGAACGGCCTGTTGCAGGTCAACGTGGCGGCGGCCAGCACCCAGCGTGGTGACCACACGCTGCAATATCTCTTCTACTGGTATGACGACGCGGGGCAGGAGGTGGCCAGCGATGGCCGCGGCTGGACCCCCCTCAAGCTGCATGGCTACCAGACCCGCACCCTGTCCGCCCTGGCGCCGAGCCCGGCTGCACGGGGTTACCGGATTTACGTTCGCGAAGTGATGGAGGAATCCTACTGATGAAAATGAATCATGCCCTGCTGATCCTGACCGGCGCCCTGCTGCTGGGCGGCTGCTCCAGCACCACCGTCAGCTATGGCGATCCCACCGAGACCGAGACGGTGACCGTCGATTACGGCTCCTCCGACTTGCAGGCCATCGCCGACAAGATGGCGGATTCCATGCTGGCGTCCCCGGCCACCAGCGAGATCACCGCCGGGGGCCGCCCGGTGATGTTCATGGACTCCATCCGCAACAAGACCTCGGAGCACATCGACACCGAGGCCATCACCGACACTATCCGCACCAAGCTGCTGCGCTCGGGCAAGTTCCGCTTCGTGGACATGAGCAAGGTGGCGGCGGTCAAGCAGCAGCTCGAATACCAGCAGGGCAGCGGCATGGTGGATCCCGCCACCATGGTGCGGCTCGGCAAGCAGACCGGTGCCCGCTACATGGTCTATGGCAACCTCGCCAGCATCGTCAAGGACAACGGCAAGGTGAAGGACGTCTACTACCAGATGACCATGAACCTGATGGATGTGGAGAACGGCGAACTGCTGTGGGCCGATCAGAAAGAGATCCGCAAACAGGCCAAGAAGTCCACCTTTGGCTGGTGAGGACCCGCGGGGGCAGGGGGATCTGGCGGAGCTGGCACTCCTCGCCAGTCTGCCGGCGCCCTGGGATCAGGGGCGCCTTGAGCCGCTGGGCCAGGGCCTGACCAACGGCAACTACCGGCTCAGCCTCCCCACTGGCGAGCAGGCCTTCCTGCGCCGCGGTCATCCTGATCCGGTGCGCCTTGGCATCGACCGGGCCACCGAGTGGCAGCTCTACCAGGGGGCGGTGGGGCAGGGGCTGGCGTTGCCCTGTCATCACGGCGATCCCGCCACCGGCCTGATGCTGCTGGCGTGGTGCGACGAACCCAACTGGGCCGAGCAGGCGCCGCCTCTCGCCGCGCAGCCCCGCCTGATGGCGGATGTGCTGGTGCGGCTGCACCGCCTGCCGGTGCCGACCGTGGTGATGGCGGTGCGGGCTCACAGCGGCGGGTATCGGCAGCGTCTGGCCCATATCCCTCCCTGGCTGCCCGCGCTGGAGCGGGCCCTGCTCGCGAGCCGGGAGCCGGACGACTGCTGGCTCCCTTGCCATCACGATCTCAATCCGGCTAACTTGTTGGGGGCGCGGCCCTGGGTCATCGACTGGGAGTACGGCGCCGCCGGTCATCCTGGGTTCGAGGTCGCCAGCATTCAGCGCACCCACGGCTGGAGCGAAGAGCAGCGGTGCCAGTTGGAGAGCTGCTATCTTGAAGCCATGGACGGGGCACCGACGGGGTTGGGGCCCCGGGGATTCCAGGCCGACGCCTTCCTGCCCTGGGTCGATTACATCGGCCTGCTGTGGGCGCTGCTGATGGCCGAACAGCAACCCGGGCCCGAGTATCAGGCCCTGATCGACATCAACCGCCAGCGCCTGGAGTGATGCCCGGCAACGGCCCGCGCGACGCGTGTATTCAATGAATGGGAGGCATGCATGGTGACCACATTCTCATGGCGTCAACCGCGTAGCTGGAGCCTGCTGCTGCTCTGCCTGCTGCTGACGGGTTGCGCCACCCGGGTGATCTACTACTGGCTCGACTCGGCCATCGTCTGGCAGCTGGACGACTACTTCTCCCTGGACCGCAGCCAGAAGAAGCTGCTGGACCAGGAGGTGAAAGGGCTGATGGCCTGGCACCGGCAGCATGAGCTGCCCATCTATGCCCGGGATCTCGACGCCCTGGCCAAGGCGGTGGCCAGCCCCATGAGCCCGGCCCAGGTGACCCTGCATCTGGACAGAACCCAGGCGAGCCTGACCCGTACCCTGGAGAACGCCATTCCCCGCACGGTGCGCCTCGCCAAGACCCTGACCGACGATCAGGTGGCTCGCTTCATGGCCGATCGGGTGAAGCGCCAGCAGGAGCGCCAGCACGATTTTGCCACCCAGTCGAAGGCCGAGATGATCAAGGGCTTTCGGGAGAAGATGAACGAGCGCCTGGTGTTCTGGATTGGCAAGGTGAAGCCGGCCCAGGAGCCTCTCATCACGCAGTGGGCCGAGTGGCAATACGAGATGATGGCCCCCTGGCTCGACTTTCAGGAGGCCTGGACCAAGGAGCTGGATCGGCTGATGAAACAGCGCCAGAGCCCGGATTTCGGCCAGGAGCTGACCCGCTTGCTCCAGCAGGGGGACGGCCTGATGGATGGCCGCTTCACCGGCTACACGGACCAGTCCCGCCAGCGTACCATCCAGTGGCTGAGCGATCTCAGCCACTCCATGGATCTCTCCCAGCGGGCCCACCTCTACACCCTGCTCAAGGACTATGCCGAGGACTTCGAGGGCATGACCCGCAGCCGCTGAGGGTGCGGTGAGACAACACAAGGGCGGCGGGCCCCGGGCCTGCCGCCCTTGTTCTTGTGGGGCAGGCTGTGGTAGCTTGCCCTTTCTATTGTGTGGGAATTAACTTTTGAACCTGACCGACAACGTGAAACTGGCGGCGATGACCCTGCTCATCACCCTCGCACTGTTGTTCTCTACCCTCTCGGTGGAGGGGGTCAAGGTACCCGCGTTCCAGCCCTCGGCCCAGCAGGCCCACTCGCTGGCGGAGGGGGCGGCACCTGCCGACGCAAGCCCGGTGGCCCACGGCGTCAGCGGCAGTGATGATGGCATCGTCAAGTTCGTCGGCTCCCACCAGAATCACCTGCTGCGCCTCGAGCACTCCCTGAGCCGCGATCATCAGCCCGGCAGCGTGGTCTACGAGCTGGTGATGAGCTGGTCCCAGCAGGCGATCCTGCTGCTGCTGTGCGGCCTGCTGTTCTATGCCGCCCTCTTCTACCCGGGGACGAGCTTTCGCGATCACTTCGCCGGCATTCACAGGCGCCGCCTGCAGCGCCGGCATCTGCAGTACCGCTTCGCCCAGAGCTTCCTCGCCTGATCCCGATGGGGTCAGCTTGCCACCTGTTGCCTCATCTTCTCTCTGTTGCTGTTCACTTTTAGTGAACGGCTAGGCTGTCTTGTTTCATTTTTTTGCACGGTGCGACCCCGGTTTCGCCCCTTGCCATCGCCTGACAGAGGCCGATTTCATGAGAAAAAAGAGTCATACCGTGTTGAACCGCATGAGCCTGTGGCAGTACGCCCTGTTGCTGCTGATGCTGGTCACGTTCGCGTTCTATTCCCTGCCCACCTTCTTCGGTGAGCAGCCCTCCCTCGGTCTGCACGGCCAGTCGCGCCTGAGCGACGCGCAGCGCACCCTGCTGGCCGAGAACCACATCGACCCCCTCAAGCAGATCGCCCAGGGTGGCCGGATGGCGCTGGTGTTCGCCAGCCAGGGGGAGCAGCAACTGGCCAAGCAGTTGCTGGAGCTGCAGGGGTTGGACAGCGCCGCCCTGACCCTGGAGTTCTACTCCAATGCCCCGGCCTGGATCAGCCGGCTCGGCGCCGACCCCATCAAGCTCGGGCTGGACCTGCGCGGTGGCTCCCAGCTGCTGATCGGGGTGGACGTGGATTTCGTCATCGACAACCAGACCAAGAACCTGGTGGATACCCTGCGCACCCGTTTTCGCGAGGCCAACCTGCGCGGTGCCAGCGTGATGCGCACCGCCCAGGGGAGCGTGGCCGTCACCCTGCCCGACGTGGCGGGGCAGGAGGCCTGGCTCTCCATCATCAAGGAGAGTGCCGGTACCCGCCAGGATCAGTGGACACTGAGCCGCTCCGGCAATGCACTGACCCTGGTGCTGAGCGACGCCGAGCGCACCCTGCTGGTGAACAACGCCGTGACCCAGAACCTGTCGATCCTGAAAAAGCGGATCAACGAGCTCGGCATCGTCGAGGCCTCGGTGGTGCGTCAGGGGCAGGACGGCATCCGCATCGAGCTGCCGGGGGTGCACAACCCCAAGCAGGCGAAAGAGGTGATCGGCGCCACCGCGTCCCTGGCCTTCTATGAAGCCAAGGCCGACAGCCGCTTCTTCATGGCGGATCGCAGCGGCCAGGCGGTGGGGCTGGCCCGCCAGCCGGTGCTGAGCGGCGAGCACATCGTCGATGCCCGCGCCAACATGGGGGAGATGGGGCAGCCCCAGGTCAACATCGTGCTCGACACCCTGGGGGGGAGCAAGATGAACCAGTTCAGCCGCCAGCACGTGGGCAAGCCCATGGCCACCGTCTTCACCGAGTACAAGACCAACGCCGAAGGCAAGCTGCGCGCCCGAAGCGAGGTGATCAACGTCGCCACCATCCAGACCGCCCTTGGCAACCAGTTCCGCATCACCGGGATTGGCAGCCTGCCCGAGGCCCAGGAGCTCGCCATGCTGCTGCGGGCCGGGGCCCTCACCGCGCCGCTGAAGATCCTGGAAGAGCGCAGCATAGGCCCGACCCTGGGTCTGCAGAACATCGAGGCGGGCTTCACCGCCCTGGCGTTCGGCATGGCGGGCATGATGCTGTTCATGATGGCCTGGTATCGCAAGTTCGGCTGGGTCGCCATCACGGCGCTGGTCGCCAACCTGCTGATGCAGGTGGGCATGCTGGCGGTATTGCCTGGCGCCGTACTGACCCTGCCGGGGATCGCCGGTCTGGTGCTCACCGTCGGCATGGCGGTGGATACCCATGTGCTGATTTTTGAGCGGATCAAGGACCGGCTGCGGGAAGGGGGTTCGTTGGCCAACGCCATCGACTTTGGTTATCGCTCGGCGTTTCGCACCATCTTCGATGCCAACATCACCACCCTCATCTGCGCCGTGGTGCTCTATGCCATCGGTTCCGGGCCGCTGCAGGGCTTCTCCATCACCCTGATCCTGGGGCTCATCTCCAGCATGGTGACCGGCATCTGGGGCACCCGCGCCATCATCAACCCCCTGTGGGGCAACAGCCGCGCCAAGCTGCTGAGGGTATGACCATGAACCGACTTCATCACCATGACGCCGCGCCCGTGAGTCTGCATGACCTGCGCACCGACCGCTTCCTGCCGGGAAGCCTGTACCACCTGACGTCGAGGGAAGAACAATGCTGAGAATGATCCTGGCCATGGGGCTGACCCGCTGGCGCTATATCGGGCTGTGGGCCTCCGTGCTGCTGACCCTGGCCTGCGTGGCCGTCCTTGCGACAAAAGGGCTCGCCCTCGGGCTCGATTTCACCGGCGGGATCCTGCTGGAGTTTCGCATCCAGACCCTGAAAGAGGCCCATGAGCTCAATGCTCTGCTGACGGCGCCCCTGGCGGGGGTGGTGGAGCTGCACGGCGCCGGTGTGCCCGGCGAGTGGCTCATCAAGCTGCCCCCCCACGCACTGCCCTGGGCGGCGGAGGATCTGGCGACCATGCTGGGGCAGCAACTCGCCCTGCCGGTGGAGCTCTTGCGCACCACCATCGTCGGGCCCCAGGTGGGCGCGGAGCTGTTCCAGCAGGGGATGCTGGCGGTGCTGGTGGCCTCGCTCGCCATCTCCGCCTACCTGGCGGTGCGCTTCGAGTGGCGCCAGGCCATCGGCATCCTGGTGTCGGTACTGCACGACGGTCTGGTGGCCATCGGGCTGCTCGCGCTCTTTGACATCGAGTTCGACCTCAACGTCATCGCGGGCCTGATGGCGGTGATAGGCTACTCCCTCAACGACAGCATCGTCATTTCGGACCGGTTGCGGGACTTGCTGGGGTCGCGTACCCGCATGGGGATCCACGAGTGCTCGGACGTGGCCATCAAGGCCACCTTCAGCCGCACCATGATCACCTCGGGCACCACCCTCTTCACCGTGGGGGCCCTGCTCCTGTTCGGCGGCGACGCCCTCTACGGCTTCTCCTTCACCCTGTTCGCCGGCATCCTGGTGGGGACGCTCTCCTCCATCACGGTGGCCTCCACCGTGCAGGAGCTGCTGGGGCTCTCCCCCCAGGCCTACCAGAAAAAAGAGGAGGAGCTGGCCGAGGCGGCGTGACCGGCGAGCGCCCTGTCACGGGGCTCATGGGCGGCCAGTGCGGCCGCCCCGGGCAAAAAAGGAAGGCGAATGCCTTCCTTTTTCCATTCTGCCAGAGGGGGGCGGCGGTCCCGAAGGCCGGGTTGGGGCGGCGGGTGTGACGCGGCCGAGCAGAAGTTGAAAAGTGTAATGAAATGCATGTTTTAGGCGCTATTTTCGGGGCCCGCATCGGCTACCCTGGCAGGGAGTCTATGGATGGAGTAAGCACTCATGAATATCGCTCGTCGGCTTCAACTCATTGCCCTGCTGGTCATGCTGGCCCTGGGGTGTCTCAGCTGGTTCAGTATCAGCAGACTCTCCTCCGCCAATGCGGATCTCAGCTATGTAACAGACAACACAGTCCCCAGCATTTCCACGATCAAGGAGATACAAACAGACTTCTAAGCCCTGCATTCATTGATCCAGGCGCACGTGCTCAACACCGACGACGGCAAGATGAGTCAGATAGAGCAGAGCATTGCATCCCTTCACACCAAGATTGACGCCCTGCTGAGCCAGTATGAAAGCGGGATGATCTCCAATGAGGAGGACAGGCAGCTCGTCGCCGATGATCGGCGCCTGGTTGCCCAGTACGGCAAGGCTTCTGAAGACGTCCTGCGCCTGTCCCGCGAGAACAAGAATGTGGAGGCCAGAGAGGCGATCGACAAGGAGCTTGCCCCCTTGTTTGAGCAGCTTTCCCAGGCCATCGACAAGCACGTCCACTTCAACATCCAGCAAGGTGACGCCGTCAAGCTGCGAGGCGAGCAGAATGCCGATAGCAGCATGCAGGCCCTGTTGTTCATCTCGGTGGGCGCGGGTGCCCTCACGCTGGTGCTCTTTCTCTGGCTGTTCAGGCAGGTCGCCAATCCCCTCCGTCTGGCCATGGCGACCCTGTCCGAGATCCAGCGCGACCTGAACTTCACCCTGCGGGCCAATGTGAGCCAGCAGGACGAGATCGGCCAGACGCTGACGGCGGTCAACCGCCTGCTGGACACCTTGCAGCAGACCTTCACCGAGTTCTCGGTGGGCAGCCTGCAGATCAAGAGCACGGCAGAGTCCCTCTCCCAGGCGGCCCAGCACATGGCGGAGTCGGCGAGTCAGGCCAATGACGCCACCAGCCTTATCGCCGCCGGGGTGGAGGAGATGAGCGTGAGCATCACGGACATCTCCCAGCGCACCCAGGAGACCAGCCGCATCACCAATGAATCCGGCAAGCTCGCCAGTGACGGCGGGGCCACCATAGAGCGCACTGTGCTCGCCATCAACGACATCGCCGACGCCATTCGTCAGGCCTCCCGCGATGTGACGGCGCTGGGGGAGGGGATCTCCCGCATCGGTGGGGTGGTGAACGTCATCAACGATGTGGCGGGGCAGACCAACCTGCTGGCGCTCAACGCCGCCATCGAGGCGGCGCGGGCCGGTGAGCAGGGACGCGGCTTTGCGGTGGTCGCCGACGAGGTGCGCAAGCTGGCGGAGCGGACGGCCCAGTCGACCCAGGAGATCTCAAGGACGGTGGAGGCTATCCAGCAAGGGTCCGAGGCCACGGTGGCCAGAATGGTCCTGGTGGAGGAGAAGGTGGCGCAAGGGGTGGCCATGGCGACGGAAAGCGGGGCCATCATCACCCAGATCCGCCAGGCCTCCCATCGCGTCATGGATCAGGTCGGCGAGATCACCCTGGCCATCCGCGAGCAGACCTCGGCGGCGGAATCCATCGCCCTCCAGGTCGAGCAGATAGCCCAGGTGGTGCAGCAGACCAGCAGCACGGCGGAGGAGACTTCCGCCGCCGCAGAGGAGCTGAACGTGACCACGGAGAATATCCACCAGCAGATCTCCCGCTATCGCATCCAGTGATACGCGGATCGGTTGTTCTCTCCCCGCCATGCCCATGGCGGGGATTTTTTTATGTCAGAACCCCGAACCGGGCTGTTGCAGGAAGGCGGCCTCTTCCTCCGTGCTCGCCCTGCCCAGGATGGCGTTGCGGTGGGGGAAGCGGCCAAAGTGATCGACGATCACCTGGTGGCGCCGAGCAAAGTCGGCAAAGCCTTCGAAGGTGGCCCGGGCCGGGCCTGTGGCCTGCTCGTCGGCCAGGGCCTCGAACAGGGCGACGCTTCTGGCCTGCTGCTCTCTGGATTCCGCGTGCTCGAGGGGCAGATAGAAGAAGACCCGGGCCAGCGGCGAGAGCCCCTTGTCGACCCCGAGGGTGAGCCCCTTGAGGCACAGCGCCCTGGCCTTGTCGTCCTGGGCGAAGGCGGCGGGAGTGTGGCGGTGAAGGTTTCGCGGCAGCTGGTCCAGCAGCAGGATGAGGGCCAGGCGCCCTGCGGGATCGCCCTCCCAATGGGCGAGCTCGCCCGCTGCGGCACGGGCCGCCAGTTCGCCGAAGCGTGAGGCCAGCAGGGCATCGGTCTCGCTGCTCTTGCCCCACCAGAGGGGGGCCTGACGGGCGGCACAGGGAGCGTCGTCTGCGTCATCGCCAAACCAGAAATCGAGCAGAGGTTGCCAGGGTTGCATGGGAACTCCTTGGGCCGGTGGCCGTGAGGTGAAAACGGAGCAGGGGATCTGCCATGGGGGGCTGCCGCCGTGGCGGCTTCCCGTTACACTGTGCCATCTTTTGCCCCAAAGGGTGATCCCCGGATGGGCCCGTGGCCCCCTGATCTCCTCATCACCCTGACCGGGGCAGCCCGGATGTGTCCCACTCAATAGAAGGAATGCCAGATATGGCCGGAGCCAGTTTGTTGACCCTGATCGATGATATTGCCAGCGTGCTCGATGATGTCGCCCTGATGACCAAGGTGGCGGCGAAGAAGACGGCCGGGGTGCTGGGGGACGATCTCGCCCTCAATGCAGAACAGGTCTCCGGGGTGCGGGCCGAGCGTGAGCTGCCGGTGGTGTGGGCGGTGGCCAAGGGATCGTTTCGCAACAAGCTCATTCTGGTGCCTGCCGCCATCGCCATCAGCGCCCTTATCCCCTGGCTCATCACCCCGCTCCTGATGCTGGGGGGGGCCTACCTCTGTTTCGAGGGGGCGGAGAAGCTGGTCCACAAGTTCCTGCCCCACGAGGAGGAGGCGCATCAGGCGGCGCCGGTGCCCGAGGATCTGGCGGCCTATGAGCGCCAGAAGGTGAAGGGGGCCATTCGCACCGATTTCATCCTCTCGGCGGAGATCATCGTCATCGCCCTCGGTACCGTGCAGGGGTCGAGCCTGGGCCTGCAGATCGCCGTGGTAGCGGGCATCGCCCTGCTGATGACCGTCGGGGTCTATGGCCTGGTGGGGCTCATCGTCAAGCTCGACGACATCGGCCTGCACCTGCTGCAAAAGCCCGATGGCGGCGCCGTGCGCCGGGCGGTGGGGCAGGGGCTGCTGGTGACGGCGCCCCGCCTGATGCACCTGCTTGCCCTGGTGGGCACCATCGCGATGTTCATGGTCGGCGGTGGTATTCTGGTCCATGGCTGGCCCTTCCTCCATCACCTCATCGAAGGGACGGCGGGCACGGTGGCCGCCCTGCCCGGGGTCGGCGGGGTACTGGCCGTGGTGACGCCCACCCTGCTGAGCGCTCTGGCAGGCGTGGTGGCAGGGCTGGTGCTGGTGGTGGCCATGACCCTGGTGAGCAAGCTTCAGCCCGCCAAATAGGTCGCTTGTCGGGGGAGGGCCGACAGGGGGCGTCGCACTGGGGGGCGATCTTCTACTGGTTGCCTCGAATGGGGGCTAGGCAAGTGCCTGGCCCCCTTCGTACTATCCGGTTTCACCCGCCCGCAGAGGCGGGGTGACCCGATATGGACGCAAACAGACAAGGACAACCATGAAACCACCCGTTTGGCGAGATGATCACATCTATGCCGCCCCCGACGATCCTGCCATCGAGGCCGCCTTCCAGGAGGCTGCCCGTGCCCTTACCCGGCTTGACGCCCTCCTGGCGGACCTGCCGGATCCCGCCCATCCCGTTGCGGATGCCAATGCCCTGCGCCACCTGTTGCGGGCCATCCGCCGCGAGGCCAACGGGGTGAAGACCCTGGCCTGGAACAGCCAGGTCTATGGTTACAACCGGCTGAGCCAGAACGGGCGCGACGAGGAGGCCCGGGTACTGCTCTCCCGGGGCCAGCAGCTGGAGGCGACCCTGGCCCAGCGCAGCAAGCCGGTGGACCTGTTCTGGGTTCGCGCCCCCAAGTCACTGGTGCGCACCCTGCTGCAAGACCCCGAGCTCTTCGAGCTGGCCTACCACATCCATCACGACAGAGCGCAGCAGGATCAGTGGCTTTCGCTCGAGAGCGAGCAGCTCATCGAGGGGTTGGCGGTATACGGCCTGCAGGGGTGGGGGGATCTCTACGACAACCTGGTGGGGCGGCTGCTGCCGGTGGTGGAGGGGGTGCCCATGGGGCTTGCCCAGGCGGACAACCTGCTCGCCCACCCGGACAGGGCGCGGCGCGCCAGTGCCTGGCACGCCATCCAGGGCGCCTGGGAGGCGGAGCAGGAGACGGTGACCGCCATTCTCAACGCCATCAACGGCTGGCGCAACGAGCTCGGCCGCCAGCGTGGCAAGGGGCGCAGGCTGGATGCCCTCGAGGTCACCTGCCATCAGGAGCACATCACGGGCGCGACCCTGGAGACCCTGATGGCGGCGGCCGGGGAGCACAGGGAGCTCGGGCGCCGCGCCTTGAGGGCCATGGCCTGTGCCCAGCAGATCACCGACTTCGCCCCCTGGGATCTCTTTGCCCCGGCGCCCCAGGCCGTGCACGGCAAGTTCGGCTTCGAGCAGGCGCTGAATCTGGTGATGGAGGCCTTTGCCGCCTTCGATCCCGAGATGGGGGCGTTTGTCCGCATTATGGCCGACAAGGGGTGGATTGATGCCGCCCCGAGCGAGTACAGGCGAAGTGGCGCCTATTGCACCGAGTATGCCGATCCGCCCGAGCCAAGGGTCTTCCTCACCTTCGAGGGGACCATGGACAACGTCATCACCCTGGCCCATGAGCTCGGCCACGCCTGGCACAGCTGGTTGCTGCGGGATCTTCCCTTCGAGCTGCGGGGCTACCCCAAGACGCTGGCGGAGACCGCCTCCCTCTTTGCCGAGATCCTGGTGCGCGATGCCCTGCTGGCCGCCACCGACAAGGTGGAGCAGCGCCGAGCCATCGCCTGGCTGGACGGGGAGCGGGCCGCGAGCCTGCTTCTCGACATCCCCGCCCGCTTTGCCTTCGAGCGCGCCCTGGTGACGGCGCGGGAGGCGGGTTACGTGGGGGCGAGCCAGATGCGGGAGATGATGAAATCGGCGCAGCAGCAGTGCTATGGTGACGCCCTCAGCCAGTATGACGAGCTGTTCTGGGCCAGCAAGGGTCACTTCTCCATCGCCGAGTCCGGGTTCTACAACTACCCCTATCTGTTTGGCTATCTCTTCAGCCTGGGGCTCTATGCCCAGCATGCGCGGGCCGGGGGCGAGTTTGTGCCCGCCTATCGCGCCCTGCTGCGAGATACCGGCCGCATGAGCGCCGAGGCGCTGGTGGAGAAGCACCTGGGGGTCGACATCCGCGAACCCGGGTTCTGGCAGGAGAGCCTGCGCTATGTGGAAGAGGCGGTGGTGCGCCTCGAGCGGCTGGTGTGATGCCTGCCCGCGAAGGTGGTGGCTCTGGCCACCTGGATTTCACGACGGGCCAGGCCCGTCCCTGACGATGAGCGTTCGATGCAACAACGAGTCTATCCACAGCAGTGGCAAAATGATCACATCTACCCCTCCCTCGACAGCTGTGTCCTCGAGGCGGACATGAGTCTGGCCCGCGCCAGCCTGGCCGAACTGAGCGGTTTTATCGAGGGACTGGCCGAGGTTCCGCGCACCCCAGGCGCCTTGCAGGACTTCCTCAGGGAGGTACGCCTGCGGGCCCGGCGCATTCGCGACATCGGCTGGAACATCGCCGTGCTGGCCGCCTGCAAGGGGAGCCAGGACGCCCGGGATCCCCTCGCCAAGCAGGTTGCCTCCCGGGCCCGTGCCCTCAATGCGGATCTGTTCAAGACGCTTGCCCCCATCGAAGATCTGATGCTGGGGCTGCCTGCGCCCGAGTTTGAGCAACTGATGGCCGACCCCCTGCTCGGGGAGGAGGGGTACCGGCTGCGCCACGAGCGTCGCTTGCAGGATCAGCGGCTGCCGGTGGAGGCGGAGCAGCTGGTCATCGGCCTTGGCACTGATGGCCTGCACGCCTGGGGCAACCTCTACAACGATCTGGTGGGCAAGATAAGGCTGGTGATCGCGGGTCGCGAGATGGGGCTGGCAGAGGCGAGCAACTTGCTCTCCAGCCCGGATCGGGCCCTGCGCAAAGAGGCCTTCGATGCCATCAGCGCCGGCTGGGAAGGGGAGCAGGAGACGGTGGCAGCCATCCTCAACGCCCTCAACGGCTGGCGCCTGGAGCTCTCGCGCCAGCGCGGCAAACACCGGCGCCTCGATGCCCTGGACGTTTCCTGCCACCAGAGCCACATCGAGCGGGCGACCCTGGATACCCTGATGGCGGAGACCTGGCAGGCCCGCCATCTGGGCCAGCGGGCCCTGGGGCTGATGGCCGGTCACCTCGGCCTCGAGGTGCTGGGGCCGGAGGATCTCTTTGCGCCGCCCCCTGCCGCCAGTCGCCGGGAGATCCCCTTCGAGGAGGCGGTCGACATCATCGCCCAGGCCTTCGCGCGCTTTGACCCCGAGATGGGGGACTTTGCCCGCATGATGGCCGAGCGCGGCTGGATTGATGCCGCCCCCACCCCCAACCGGCGCACCGGGGCCTATTGCACCAAGTTTGCCGAGCCGGTGGAGCCGCGGGTCTTCATCACCTATGCGGGCACCATGGACAACGTCATCACGCTGGCCCACGAGCTCGGTCACGCCTGGCACAACTGGCTCATCCGCGACTTGCCCATGAGCCAGCGCAGCTACCCCATGACCCTGGCGGAGACCGCCTCCATCTTCGCCGAGACCCTGGTGCGCAGCGCCCTCTACGAGCAGGCCCGAAGCGCCGAGGAGCGTCTGGCCATCGCCTGGGCGGATGCCGATGGCGCCGCCACCTTCCTGGTCAACATCCCGGCCCGCTTCGACTTCGAGCGGGCCCTGGTGGCCGAGCGCGAGCAGGGCTATGTGTCGTCGGCCCGGCTCAAGGGGCTCACCGACGAGGCCTGGGGGCGCTGGTACGAGCAGAGCCTCGACCGTTATCACCCCCTGTTCTGGGCCGCGAAGGCGCACTTCTCCATCGCGGGCTTCGGTTTTTACAACTACCCCTACCTCTTTGGCTATCTGTTCAGCCTCGGGGTCTATCAGCAGCTAATGAGCCGCCAGGCCGCAGGGGAGGAGGGGGTGGCGAAGGCCTACCGCGCCCTGCTGCGAGACACCGGTCGCATGAGCGCCGAAGAACTGGTCGAACGGCATTTGGAGCAGGACATTCGAAAATCCGCCTTCTGGCAGGGGAGCCTGGCCCTGGTGGAAGCAGCGGTGGCGCGCTTCGCCCAGTGCGGCAGTTAACCTCGCCAGACCCGGTTTGCGCCATGTCCCGCCGGGGCATGGCGCTGCCACAGCCGCCCCGACGCGCGGTTTGGTGGCCCGAAGGGGCGTGATCCAAAGCAAGAAAGTGGGATGTTTTGGTGGCGCAAGGCCCTGTCGCTGGGGTAGTTTCGATAGAACCGACACAGTTTTTGAGGTCTTGTCCATGATCATCTATCTGCATGGCTTTGATGCCACCAGCCCCGGCAATCATGAAAAAGTGCTGCAGTTGCAGTTTATCGATGATGATGTGCGTTTCGTGCACTACAGCACGGTTCACCCCCGCCACGACATGAGCCATCTGCTCAAGGAAGTGAAGAAGCAGCTCGACATGAGCACCGATCCCAAACCCCTCATCTGCGGCGTGGGCCTGGGTGGCTACTGGAGCGAGCGGATCGGGTTTCTGTGCGGCATCAAGCAGGTGGTCTTCAACCCCAACCTGCACCCGGAAGAGAACATGCAGGGCAAGATCGACAGGCCGGAGGAGTACGAGGACATCGGCACCAAGTGTGTAACCGAATTTCGTAATAAAAATTCAGGAAACTGCCTGTGCATCCTTTCCGTTCAGGATGAAATCCGCGATAATCGGGACACTGAACGTGAATTGAAGAACTATTACGACATCGTATGGGATGAGCGCGAGACCCATAAGTTCAAGAACATCTCGCATCATCTGCAACGGATGAAGGCCTTCAAAGAAGCCTGAGCCATCACGTCAACCGATTTCGTTTTAGGGAGCCAATGGCTCCCTTTCGTTTTGAGGAACCAAGGAAAATCATCATGATGAATATTGTCGTTGTAGGCGGTGGCGCCGGCGGTCTCGAGCTTGCGACCAGCCTGGGCCGCAAGCTGGGCAAGAAGAACAAGGCCAGGATCACCCTGGTGGATCGCAATCGCACCCACCTGTGGAAACCCCTGCTGCACGAAGTGGCCACCGGCTCCATGGATGCGGGCATCGATGCCCTGAGCTACCAGTCCCACGCCAAGAACCACGGCTTCGAATTCCAGCTCGGCAGCCTGACCGACATCAAGCGCGACGAGAAACGCATCGTGCTGGCGCCGATCCACGACGAGAGCGGCGCCCTGGTGGTCAACGAGCGGGAAGTGGCTTACGACATCCTGGTGATGGCCATCGGCTCCGTCTCCAACGACTTCAACACCAAGGGCATCAAGGATCACTGCATCTTCCTGGACAGCCCCTCCCAGGCGCACCGCTTCTACAACAGCATGATGAACCGCTTCCTGCAGTTCGCCACCGAATACCAGCCCGGTGACAAGGTGAAGATCGCCATCGTCGGCGGTGGCGCCACCGGCGTCGAGCTCTCCGCCGAGCTCTACAACGCGGTGGAGCAGCTCTACGCCTACGGCTTCAAGAACCTCACCACCGACAGCCTCAAGGTGACCCTGGTGGAAGCGGGCCCCCGCATCCTGCCGGCCCTGCCGGAGCGCATCAGCGGCTCCGCCCATCAGGAGCTGGTGAAGCTGGGCGTGGACGTGCGCACCGCCACCATGATCACCGAAGCGACCGCCGAGGGCCTGCACACCAAGGATGGGGAGCTGATTGAAGCAGACCTCATGGTGTGGGCCGCGGGCATCAAGGCGCCGGACTTCATGAAGGAGATCGCGGGCCTGGAAACCAACCGCATCAACCAGCTGGTGGTCCACGAGACCCTGCAGACCACCCGGGACGAGAACATCTTCGTCATCGGCGACTGCGCCGCCTGCCCGCAGCCGGACGGCAAGTTCGTGCCGCCCCGCGCCCAGTCCGCCCACCAGATGGCGACCCAGGCGTTCAAGAACATCCTGGCCAAGATGAATGGCGGCGAGATGAAGCCCTACCGCTACCACGACCACGGCTCCCTGGTCTCCTTGAGCCGCTTCTCCACCGTGGGCAGCCTGATGGGCAACCTGATGCGGGGCTCCATGATGGTGGAGGGCTACATCGCCCGCATCGTCTACATCTCCCTCTACCGGATGCACCAGGTGGCCCTGCACGGCTACATCAAGACCGGCCTCATCATGCTGGTGGGCCGCATCAACCGGGTGCTGCGCCCGAGCATGAAGCTGCACTGAGTGCATGGCGGCTGCCGCTGCGAACATCAAAAAGGAGAGGCTTGCCTCTCCTTTTTTTATGGCCGATGCGGGGCGACGCTAGAAACGTCTGCCGTAGTTGAGGGCGAAGACGCAGAGGGCCGGTGCAGCTGCCGTCGTGTCTGCATCATCAAGGCCCCGCTTTCATCGTGGCCCGGAAGCCCTCTCCCCAGCACCGGAGCCCAAGGTCGCTGTGCGGGGGTAAGTGCACGACACAGGCCCTATGGATGGCACCTTGATGAACCTGGCGGGCGCTGTGCTTGAAGCCCCTGGCCACGCCGGGCTTATGCTTTGGCCAGCGCCTTGCTACCATGACGGCAACGGTGCTTCGCGCACCCAGCCCAACTCACAGGAGACCTCATGATCCTCTCAACCACCCCCACCCTGGAAGGCAAGACCATTCGCGAGTACCGCGGCATCGTCGTGGGCGAAGCCATCCTCGGCGCCAACATCTTCAAGGATCTGTTCGCCGGTATCCGCGACATCATCGGCGGCCGCTCCGGCGCCTACGAAAAAGAGCTGGCCCGGGCCCGGGAGATCGCCTTCGAGGAGCTCAAGGAGCGTGCCCAGGCGCTGGGGGCCAACGCCGTGGTGGGCATCGACATCGACTACGAGGTGGTGGGCCAGAACGGCAGCATGCTGATGGTCAGCATCAGCGGCACCGCCGTGGTGGTGTGAGCCTGCGCTCACGCCGTTAGAAGCCAATGCCCAAGCCGATCGCGAGATCGGCTTTTTTATGGTTCTTCGCGGGATCTTGGGGAAGTGGAAGTTGACAGACAGGGTGCTGGTAAACTGGCTGTCTCCAAA
>NZ_JAPCJD010000032.1:0-49756 GCF_027707845.1 Aeromonas sp. QDB14
ATGGATTTAGGGACTCAGAATACTTTTTTCTGAAAATCAAGGCGGCCTTCCCCGGAAAGCCGCGATGAACCTTTTTTATTGGGGAACGGCGGCGGGATATCGTCGGGAGAGGCGGGAACTGACCTCGCGGCCATGTATCAGCGCGTGATAGGCACCTTAAAGCCGGGAAAAGGGCGCGATCTGTGCTGTTATTGTTCAGTTTTTGTGTGCGTGTAGCGAAAGTCATTTAATTTGTCTAAACAAAAACGAGCACTGTGAGTGCGATTTTTCGCCCTTGCCGGGCGTTCAAAGGCCGCAGTAGGATGCAGTCTGGCGCCGGGATCGCATCTCCCGGCGGCGTTCATCTCATATGGCAGGGCTGCATCCATGACCTTACTCAAACCGCCGGGGCTCAACCCCGGCGACACCATAGGTTTCTTCTCCCCCTCCAGCGCGGCCACCGCCTGGGCGCCGAACCGGTTCGCGCGCGCCAAGGCTTATCTGGCGGCGCAGGGCTTCGAACTCAAGGCGGGCAGCCTGACCGGCGAACAGGATCACTGGCGCTCCGGCTCCATCGCGGCGCGGGCTGACGAGCTCAATGCCCTCATTCGCGATCCGCAAGTGCGAGCAATCATGTCGGTGATTGGTGGCAGCAACTCCAACTCCCTGCTGCCCTACCTCGATTTTGATGCGCTGAAGCGGGATCCCAAGATAGTCATCGGCTACTCCGACGTAACGGCCCTGCTGCTCGGCATTCATGCCCAGACCGGCCTCGTCACCTTCTATGGCCCTGCGCTGGTGGCTTCCTTCGGCGAGCTCTCGCCGCTGGTGGACGAGACCCTGGTCGGCTTCCTGTCCGTTTGCATGGCCGGTGGCGCCAGCCTGCCCCACCGGTTGCCGACTCCGACGCAATGGACCGAGGAGCGGCTCGACTGGGAGCATCAGACCCGGGCCAAGCAGTGCTGGCCAAACCGGCTGATCTCGGTGGGCACTGGCCGGGTGCGGGGTCGGCTCATTGGCGGCAACCTCAATACCCTGGCGGGGATCTGGGGTTCCCCCTATATGCCGTCCATCAAGCGGGGCGACATCCTGCTGCTGGAAGACAGCCTCAAAACCGCCGAAACGGTGGAGCGCTCCTTTGCCCACCTCAAGCTGTGCGGGGTGTTTGAGCGCATCGGTGCCCTGGTGCTCGGCAAACACGAGCTGTTCGACAGTCAGGGCAGCTGCAGGCGGCCCCTCGACATCCTGCTGGAGGTCGTGGGGGAGCCGACCTTCCCCATTTTGGCGGAGTATGACTGTGCCCACACCCACCCCATGCTGACCCTGCCCCTTGGCATCGAGGCCGAACTGGATCTCGATGCCCAGAGCCTCACCCTGTGCGAGTCCTGGCTTGGGGAGTGAGTCACTGCACTGCCTGCCATAGTTGCATCGGCACAGAGACAAAGAGGCCGCCCGGGCGACCTCTTTGTCGTCTGCTAGTTCGCTGCGGATCAGGGCAGGGCATCGGGCCGGAAGGTGTTGCAAGGATCTGTGTCCCTCGTGTCTCAATCGATCAGGGCAATGCATCGGGCCGGAAGCTGGCGCGGATCTGCGGCACCAGGGGTGAGGGGTCGAAGCCTTTCTCCTCCCCAAGCACCGGGTGGAGCAGGGGTTGGTCCCGGATGGGGGTGAGGTCCCCCGCCAGCAGCTGCCTTGTGGCCTGGCCCATCTGGTAGAGCTGGCGCACCGGGTCGAACTGGCGGGCGAGATCCAGCCCGTCCCCGGCCCGGGTGAAGGCCATCATGGGGATCTGGTAGCTGGCATCCCGTGGCGGTTTGGCGCCGTGGATACCCTTGCCCGCCGACATCAGGAAGGGCTGGTGATCCCCGAAGGCCACCACCAGGTAGCGCTTGCCGGAGTTGTCCAGGGTCTTGAGCAGCCGCTCCAGGGAGGCAATGGCATCCACCACCCCGGTGTAGTAGGTGTTGAGCAACTGGGTATCCGCCGGGCTCTGATCCGGGCAGGCGCCGCTGCGCTGCTGGGCCCGGTAGCGATCCCCGTCGAAGGGGCCGTGCCCCTGCATGGTGACCGCGTAGGCGAACAGGGGCTGATCGTCCTGGTTGCTGCGTTTGAGCAGGTGATCGATGAGGGCATCGTCGGAGATGTAGAGCCCCTTGTGCTCGAGGGCGGTGAAGCGGGTATCGAACCAGCGCTCCTCATAGCCGAGGGCCGGGATCGCCTTGGCGCGGCCCCAGAACTTCTCCACATAGGGGTGGGCGAACAGGGTCTGGTAGCCGCTCTGGGCTGCGCTGCGCGCAAGGCCGGGCACCTTGTCCGAGAGGTAGTAGTAGGGCACCACCCCCTGTTTGAGCAGGCCCACCGGCAGGCCGGTGTTCATCTCGAACTCCGCCAGTACCGTCATGCCGCCCGTGGTGGGGGAGTGGATGGTCTTGCGCCATTGGGCCACGCTGGCGGGCAGGCTCAAGGTGGGGGCGGGGGCGCAGAGACGGCCCTGCCAGTCAAGCCAGAGTGACTCGTATTGCAGCACGATCACCAGATCGAAGCGGGGAGCCCTGGGCTGGGCGGGCAGGCTCAGCTCCGGGGTGCGCTCGTTGATCTGCAAGGGGTAGCGAAACACGTTGCCGCTTTGCAGCATCTCGTCCACCAGGTTGAACAGGTAGAGGCCGGGGCCGGCGCGGATGATGTCCCTGTGGTAGTTCACCGCCCTGTCCACGTAGCGGATGTTGGCCCCGAGCAGCTTGTTGCCGGTCTGGGTGGCGAACACGCAGAGGGCGAAGAAGGCGGCGGTGGCGGCGGTGGTGCGCAGCAAGCCCCGCAGGATCCAGCGGGAGAGGGCGAAGCGCCACACCAGAAAAAGGAGCCCCAGCACGACGAGCACCGGCACCACAGGGTGCTGATCGAGCAGGATGTGCAGCAGGGCCAGCAGGTTGCCCAGATCGTCCCCCCCCAGCGGCACCCCGTAGATGGCGATCTTCATGAAGTTGGCGAGCAGCCCGATGCCCGAGAGGGCGGTGAAGAGCAGCCCCATATAGAGGCTGAAGCCTGCGAGGGCACAGAGGCTCCAGCCCAGCACCATGCTGCCCCAGGCGAGGTAGTAGTGCTCTGGCCGAAAGCCCGACCAGAACAGGAATTCCCCCAGCTTGAACACCACGAAGCCGTGCAGCAGCACGAAGGTGAGGTTGCCAAGCAGCAGGCTGCCTGCCACCCGGGCGCGGTAGCTTCGGCGCAGCCGCGGCAGCAGGGCCTTGAGCACGGCGGCGCTCACCAGCAGCACCAGCAGCAGGCTGGTCATCAGGTAGAGGAGGTTGAAACCGCGCTCCGGCAGGGTCTGGAGGATCTGGCTGTATTCGGCGCTCTCCGGCCTGTCTGCCAGCAGCAGCCCGATGCGCAGCTGGTAGCGGCTGTCCAGGGCGTCGTCGGGGGCGCGCAGGGCGCTGTTGAGGCTCAGGGTGCAGCGCTCCTTGCGGCACTTCTGGCGCTTGTCCACCGCCTGGCTCAGCTGATCGATGCGCACCCCTTTGTCGTTGAGCAGCTCCACCCGCACCTTGTCCCCCTCCTGCAGGGGTTTGAGCAGTTGCCACTGGCTGCGCACCACCAGATAGAAGCCCCGGTTGTCACTTTTGTAGAGCAGGCTGTAGCGATTGAGGGTAGCGATGGGCTGATCCGCCGGGCCCAGAATGAGGGGGGCGGCACGCCCGAGCCAGCTGACGGGGTTGAGCAGCGGCAGGGCGAGGGTCAGCAGCAGCAGGGCGGTCAGCAGACCCAGCAACAGCCCGGCCAGGGGCTGGGAGGCGGGGCGGTGGCCGGTGACGGGGGCATTCATAAGGGCTCATCCTTGGAGCGGTCATGGCAGCGACGACTGCCTCTATTTTGACCCGATGGTGCGTGGCTTGTTCCTTGATGTCAATTTAATGACAACAAGATGAATATTCCGTGATGAGCACTGTGAAGCAATTTGTGATCCCGATCCGCCAGGGGCACTCATTCTGTGATGAAAGCGTCATCATGAGCCTTTGCTGCTGGTCTGGGAGGGGGGCGCTGTTTAGTCTCTCAGTAACGATTGGAGGTACATGTATGAATCCCAAAGTTGCGGCGCGTCAGGCCAGATTGCTCCAGATGCTGGAGAGCAAAGAAGAGATCCGGATCGGGCGGGAGCGGGACTGCCCCCTGCCGCTGCCCCAGCTCGTCCGGCTGACCGAGGATCACCCGGACGTCGTCAAGGTCTACGGTCACGGGCTCACCGCCGAGGTGTTCCATCTCAAGGTGGAGGGGCACCACTGGTGCCTGAAACGCTGCCGCCAGGACTCTCTGGTGGCCAATGTGGACGGCAAGACCGCCTTTCTCACCGAGCTGGAGCGCCGCCGGGAGATAGAGAGCCTGCGGGAGCTGCACCCCACCATCCTCTCCAACGTGGTCTGCACCAGTTTCGGCTCCGCCCGGGCCGGGGTGCTGGTCTCCCCCTGGCTGCGGGGGGAGCCGGTGCGCACGCTCTGCGAGCGCAACCTGGCGCAGATGCTGGCGGTGGAGGCGGAGCTGGCCCGCTGGGGCTGGTTTGACTGGGATCCGAGCCCGGGCAACCTGCTGGATGACGGCCAGCATATCTCGGTGTTCGATTTTGGCTACATGTGGCCCTTCGATCCCCTGCACGAGTTCAATTCCAACGGCCTCACCGATCCCGATTTCCATGTGCCTGAGCGGCTGGAAACCCGCACCCTCTCCGGGCTCTGGCTGGACGAGGCGGATCCCTTGCCGCTGTTTCGCCGCTGGCGCGAGCTCTGCCTCGCCTGGGCCAGGGGAGAGCTGCAATACCTGTCGCGGGAGGGGGCGAGCGCCCCCGTGCTGGCGCGGATGCAGGGACTGGTGGGGGAGTGGAGTGCGGCGCTGGCAAGCAACGAGGCGCTGGCGGCCAACTGGTGGCGAGACATGTACCGCAGCCATCGGCTCGACATCCTGGACGACCTCAGCGGCAAGAGCTGCGGCCCGCTCACCCTGCGCCGCCTCGACTGGCTGGAGCAGGCGGTACGGGAGCACTTCCCGGCCCTGGTGGACAATCTGGCTCCTGACGAAGCGGGGCTCGGTCAGGCCGGGTTGCTGCAACGGCTGGGAGGGCTGCGCGAGCAGATCCGGGCCAATCTGCTGCCCACCCGGGCTACCCTGGTCACCAGCTGATGGTGGAAGAAGAGTGACAAGAGGGGCGCCGCGGCGCCCCTCTTTGCTGAGTGGGGAAGGCCGCCCCGGATGTGATGGGGCGGAGGAGGCTTGTGGTGTGCCAGCGCCGGGGCGACTCAGTCGAGCAGTTCCCGGTGCAGGCAGTTGACGATGTGGCCCGCCTCGTCCTCTTTGACCAGGAAGCAGAGGTTGTGGGCGCTGGCGCCGTAGCAGATCATCCGGATGTTGTGCTCGCGGATGGCGTCGAACACCTGGCTGCCCACCCCGGCCGCCTCGCTCATGCGGTTGCCGATGAGCGCCACCAGAGCGAAGCCGGTCTCCACTTCCACCTTGCACAGCTGGCCGAGCTCCGCCAGCACCTTGTCGTTCAGGATGGGTTCGCCGTTGCTCTGGCTGCCGGTGTGATCCAGGGTCAGGGAGACGCTCACCTCGGAGGTGGTGATGAGATCCACCGAGATGCGGTGACGGGCCAGGATGCCGAACACCTCGGCCAGGAAGCCGTAGGCGTGGAACATGTTGAGGCTGTGCAGGGTCACCAGCACCTGCTGGCGGCGCAGGGCCACGGCCCGGAACAGCGGGTTGCTGCGGGTGGTGGCGCGGATCCAGGTGCCACCGGCGGCGGGATCCTTGGCGGAGCCCACGAACACCGGGATGTCCTGGCGCAGCGCGGGTTGCAGGGTGGCCGGGTGCAGCACCTTGGCGCCGAAGGTGGCCATCTCCGCCGCCTCCACGAAGCTGATTTCGGGGATGGGGCGGGCGCGGGTAACCAGGCGAGGATCCGTGGTGTAGATGCCGGGCACGTCGGTCCAGATCTCGATGCTGCCTGCGTCCAGTGCCTCGGCCAGGAGGGCCGCGCTGTAGTCGGAGCCGCCACGGCCGAGGGTGGTGGTGCGACCATCGCCGTCGGCACCGATGAAGCCCTGGGTGATGACCAGGCTGTCACCCAGCAACGGGCCCACCGCCTGCTGGCAGAGGGCGCGGGTCGCCGCGAGATCCACGGTGGCCTTGCCAAAGCGGCTGTCGGTGCGCAGCAGTTGGCGCGCATCCTGCCACTGGGCCTTGACCCCGCGCTGGTGCAGGAGTTCGGTGAAGAGACGGGTGGACATCAGCTCGCCGCAGGCGATGAGGCGATCGGCGAGTTCGGCGTCGGTGTGCTGACTGGCCTGGCGGGCCATGGTGCGAATGTCGCCGAGCTGGGCATGGATGAGGGCGCTCACGTCGCTCGGGTTGCCAAGGGCGGCCAGAATGGCCAGCTGGATGTCGGCAAGCCTGGCAAGCTGGGCATCCTGTCCGGCTTCGTCCAGTTCACCCTGAGCCAGGCTCACCAGCAGGTTGGTGACGCCGGCGCTGGCGCTCAGCACCACCACCCGGGTCGCCGGATTGGCCAGCACCACGTCGGCGCAGTGGTTCATGGCCGCGGCATTGGCGACGCTGGTTCCGCCAAACTTGGCGACATTGATCGGGTTCATTGCATACTCCTGTCTCAAGGTGAAAATCCGGTTTCATCGGGCAAATAGAGAGGAGGAGGCAAAAAATGGCAGGAAAACGCGAGGATCCCGGCCAGAAGCACTCCACCTGCAGAGCCCATCCCGTACCCGCCCCAAGGTGGGGCGCGGTGTGGGATGACCACTACCGATGACAACCCGGGGGATTCAGCCCCCGCAGCCGACGTGGCGGTGTCCAGTCACTCGCCTCGTCTCGGCGCAGCTCCCCCTGACCCAAGTTCACCGGACACTGGTGTCCTCCCCTGGGCTGCCTGGGCAGCGCTCCTCTTCTGGTGCCACCTGTGACAGGTGGCGTGCATGTACAAATACCTTGGTCTGGATTGCACTGTCAATCGAGTTCGTAAAAAAGAACAAAATTGACGGTAACTAGGCACAAGATCAATCAGTTACGAAATGGTCTTGGACAAAACCTTGGAGCGACGCTGCCAGTTGTAGAAGCGCTGGCGCTCCACCGGCAGATCTTCGACTTCCAGGGGATCGAAGCCCCGCTCCCGGAACCAGTGGATGGAGCGGGTGGTGAGCACGAACAGGCGACGGATGCCGAGCCGCCTGGCCCGCTCGGCCACCTTGGCGATCAGGGTGTCTCCTCGGTTGGAGTTGCGATACTCCGGGTGGATGGCGACGCAGGCCATCTCGGCCATGGCTTCTTCCATGAAGCAATAGAGCGCGGCGCAGCCGATGATGAGGCCGTCCCGCTCGATGATGGTGAACTTGTCTATCTCCATCTCCAGCTGCTCCCGGGAGCGGCGCACCAGGATCCCTTCCTCCTCCAGCGGACGGATGAGATCCAGGATGCCGCCGATGTCCTCAATGGTGGCGGCCCGGGCCCGCTCGGCGCTTTCGCGCACGATCTGGGTACCCAGCCCCTCGCGGCTGAACAGCTCCTGCAGCATGGCGCCGTCGTCCTGATAGCTCACCAGGTGGGAGCGGGGCACGCCACCCCGGCAGGAGGCGATGGCCGCGCGCAGGTAGCGGGCGGTGCCTGACATCTCTTCCCCCGCCTGCTCCAGCGCCACCAGCAGCTCTTCGGCCTGTTCGGGGAAGAGCTCGGAGATAGCCTCTCCGTGCCTGTCCATGACCCCCTGGGTGCTGCTGAAGCAGATGAGCTTGTCGGCTTTGAGATCCACCGCCACCCGGCGGGCTACCTCTTCCGAGCTCAGGTTGAAGCTCTCGCCGGTGACCGAGCAGCCGATGGGGGAGATGAGCACCAGGCCGTGCTGATCCAGCTGGCGGGTGATCCCCTCCACATCGATGCGACGCACCCGGCCGCTGTGGCAGAAGTCGATGCCGTCATCCACACCCAGAGGCTGGGCGGTGACGAAGTTGCCGCTCACCACGCTGATGCGGGCCCCCTGCATGGGGGTGTTGGCGAGGCCCATGGAGAGCTGGGCGGTGATGTCGTATTGCAGACCACCGCACACCTGCTTGATGATGGCGAAACTGGCATCGTCGGTGACCCGGATCCGCTTGTGATACTGGGCCTGGATGCCGGCACGGGCCAGGGCCTCGTCATTTTGCGGACGCGAACCAAACACCAGAACCAGGCGGATCCCCAAGGTCTGCAGCAGGGCGATGTCGCTGACGATGTTGGCGAAATTGGGGTGACAAATGGCTTCCCCGCCGATCATCAGGACGAAGGTGGCACCCCGGTGCACATTGACATAGGGGGTGGATTGCCGAAAGGCATGGACCAGGCTGGGTTCGCGTTCACGCACGTGTTTCATTCCATAAAAAAGCAGCAATTCGCCCAATATATGAAAATAAATTCACAAATCAAGACTAAATATCGACTTGGTGTTTTTTTGTCGCCATTTTGACCAGTGCGGGCGGGGAGGGGAAGACGCAGGCGAGGGCGGGAGGGGCGCCCCGGGGGCCGCTCCCTTGTTGATCCGGGCTAATAACCTGATATCTTCGGTGTTCCTTTTCGTCAGCCGCATTGCGCGGGGTTTTATACAAGGACAGGGCATATGGAGCAGATTATTTCACCGGCAGAGGCGCTGCCGGGACGGCGGGAAGCGCTGGAGATTGGCCTGGTGCATGCAGTAAACGGCCACCCGACCCAGGGGCCCTGGCCCGAGGGGATGGAGCTTGCCTGGTTCGGCATGGGCTGTTTCTGGGGTGTGGAGCGTCTGTTCTGGCAGCAGCCCGGGGTCTATTCCACCGCCGCCGGGTATCAGGGGGGGCTGACCCCCAATCCCACCTACAAGGAGGTGTGCAGCGGCCTGACCGGCCACGCCGAGACGGTGCAGGTGGTGTTCGATCCCAAGGTCATCAGCTATGGGGATCTCGTCAAGCTGTTCTGGGAACACCATGATCCGGCCCAGGGGATGCGCCAGGGTGGCGACATCGGCACCCAGTATCGCTCCGTCATCTTCGTCGGGGACGACACCCAGGAGGCGATTGCCCAGCAGAGCCTGGCCGCCTACCAGCAGGCCATGACGGCGAGCGGTGACGGGCGCACCATCACCACCCGCATCCTGCCGCTGGCCCCCTTCTACTATGCCGAGGATTATCACCAGCAATATCTGGAGAAGAATCCCGAGGGGTATTGCGGCCTGGGGGGCATTGGCGTCTGCCTGCCTCCCAGCCTGAATCGCTGAGGCGTCATTGCATACCACGGGGGCCATCAGGCCCCCGTGTTATTGTGATGAAAAATAATTGAAAAAAATGCGTCAGGTGGGGAACTAAACTGAACCCTGGCTGACCAACAGGGTAGCGACCACGGACGGTTGCCAAGACCAGACACATTTTTTTGCCCCGAAATTCATTACTCTGACAAGCGCGATGAATTGACAATGCTAGCAAGCAGGGCTGCCCGATGAGGCGGCCCTTTTCATTGGGCGTCCCGCCTCACTCCTCGCCTCATTGCATCTCGTTCCCTTGCCGTCACGGCAGGGGCGGGGTCAGCCGATGGTGCTGTCGAACAGGTTTTTGATGAGGTCGATGAACTCGATGAGGAAGGCTTGCTGGGCTTCGCTGGGGGCGGACAACCAGACGGCGGAGAGCACCTCTTCCAGGTCGGCGACCACGGCATCGGCCTCCTGCATGATCAGGAAGCGCACCTTGGGGTCGAGCTGGGGGTTCTGCTCGCAGATGGCCATCAGGTTGTCGGCCACCCGGCTGCTCACCAGATCCTCGATGGTCTGGACGCCGCCGCCTTGTTGCTGGCTCTCGAACAGACCCAGACTCTCTACCAGATACTCGATCAGCGCAATGTAACCGTCGCTCTCTACCACCATGATGGCTGCCCTTTCTTCATTGCCTTGGGGAAATGGTGCGTATTTTAGTGGCTGAACCCGTCATGGCAAGCGGCAGTGGAGCCGATGGCGGATAAATTGGACACCGCCGCGCTCCACCGTCTCCAATCCGGTCAGCAGGAAGCCGTGACGCAGGAAGAGGGCGAGGCTGAAGGCGCTCGCCTCCGTGGTGAGGCTGCCAAGCCCCATCTGGCTGGCGGCTGCCAGCACCCGCTCCAGCAGCAGGGTGCCGAGCCCCTGGCGCGGATGATCCGCGCTCACGTAGAGCAGGCTGAGATGACCGTCATCGCTCAGGTTGGCAAAGCCAAGGGGCACATCGTCTTGCTCGATGACCCAGCCATGGTGCTCGCGCAACTGGCTGGCAAGCCCCGGGTGATGGGCGCCCCTGGCCCACTGCTCCACCTGCTCCGGGCTGTAGTGTGCAGGCCCCAGGCGGCGTACCGACTGCTCGAACAGATCCAAAAGTCTTGGAATGTGCGCCTCCTCGAGGGGGGCGATGCGAGGAGAAGAAGGAGACGGCATGGGTCAATCCTTCCTGATGGTCGCGCGGGGAGCCTGGGGCCGCTTCGCCCTGGGCAGACCCGCCACCACCCGCTCATAGGAGTGGACTATCCAGCCCTGCCAAAGATCGTCAGACAGGCCTTCGCTCAGGGTCACCGTGTTCCAGTGCTGCTTGTTCATGTGCCAGCCCGGTTTCACCTCGGGGTGGATCTCCCGCAGCAGCAGGGCGAGCTCGGGTTCGCACTTCAGGTTGATGGAGAGGGGCTCCGCCTGCCAGTCCACCAGGGCAAACATCTTGCCGGCGATGCGGTAGACCAGGATCTCCGGGCCGAAGGGGGTGTCCTCGGTGGCGCCGGGCTGGCTGAGCAAAAATTCACGCAATTGAACGAGGGTCATGGGGACTCCAGGCTGGTCCGATCATGGTGGAAGCATGTTCACCGGGGTGAGCCTTCTGTTAATATGCGCGCCGAGTATACCCCCCATCACCCCGGGAGCCCATGAGATGTTGTACCACAAGACCTTTGAACTGGGTCCCGATCGGGATTGGGTGGTGTTCGTGCACGGTGCGGGCGGCAGCTCCTCCATCTGGTTCAAGCAGTTGCGGGCCTACCGGGAGCACTTCAACGTGCTGCTGCTGGACCTTCGCGGTCACGGCCAGTCCAACCAGCTGCAGCAGGTGGTAAAGGGGCACTACAGCTTTCGGGAGGTGACCGAGGACATCCTGCGCCTGCTGGATCATCTGCGCATCCCCCACGCCCATTTTGTCGGCATCTCCCTTGGCACCATCCTCATTCGCCACCTGGCGGAGCTTCGCCCCGAGCGGGTCAAGAGCATGGTGCTCGGCGGTGCCATCCTGCGTCTCGACATCCGCTCCCGGGTGCTGGTGCAGCTTGGCCGCCTCGGCCAGCACTTCCTGCCCTACATGTGGCTCTACCGCCTGTTCGCCTTCATCATCATGCCGCGCCAGCACCATCAGGAGTCCCGCAACCTCTTCGTGCGCGAGGCCAGAAAGCTGTGCCAGAAGGAGTTCAAGCGCTGGTTCCGTCTCGCCACCGAGGTGAACCCCCTGATGCGCTACTTTCGCGAGCGGGCCCTGCCCATTCCCACCCTCTACGTGATGGGGGAGGAGGATCACATGTTCCTCGCCCCGGTGCGCGAGCAGGTAGCCCGCGACCCTTACAGTTGCCTCGAAATCATCGAAAAGTGCGGCCACGTCTGCAACGTGGAGCAGCCGGATCACTTCAACCGCCAGTCCCTGGCGTTTCTCTCCCGTCAGGCGGCGTCATCCGCCCTTTGAGGCCCGGCAAGGGTCTCAGATGAAGTAGTGGCCAATCTCCAGATAGCGCTGGCGGATGTGCTCGATGAGCAGCCTTATCTTGCGCGGCGGTTGGCGGGTGAAGGGGTAGACGGCGTAGATGCCGAGCTTCTTGCCCACCTGATCGGGGAAGAGATCCACCAGCTCGCCGTTCATCAGATCGTGATAGACCAGACAGCGCGGCACATAGACGATGCCGCGCCCCCCCAGCGCCGCCTTGCGCAGGGCCCCGGCGTTGTCGGTTGAAAAGCTCCCCGACACCGACACCAGATAGTTGCCCTCTTCCCCCTTGAAGGCCCACTCCGAGGCCCCCGTGCTCTGGTAGGCGTAGCGCAGGCAGTTGTGGGTGAGCAAATCTGACGGCTCCCGCGGCGCCCCGAAGCGGCGCACATAGGCGGGGGCGGCGCAGATGACCCACTGGGAGTCGAGAATGTGGCGGGCAATCAGGCTCGAGTCATCCAGATAACCGGTGCGAATGACCAGATCGAACCCCTCTTCCACCAGGTTGACGAAGCGGTTGTCGAGCGACATCTCCACCGTGAGCCCCGGGTGCTGCTGGCAAAAATCGGCCACCGCATCGGCGAGCAAGAGCTCGCCGGAGATGGTGGGCACCGACATCCGCACATGACCGCTCACCTTTTCACCAAATCCCGCCACCGCGTCGAAGGCATCCAGTGCGGCGGCCTTCACATTTTTGGCACCCTGATAGAGCGCCTTGCCCGCCTCGCTCAGGGTGAGCCGGCGGGTGGTGCGATAGAGGAGCTGGACCCCGAGCTCCTCCTCAAGACGCCCGATCCGCTTGCTAACCACTGAATTTGTCAGGGAATTTTGTTCAGCCACCTTGCTGAAGGAGCCTGCCTCCACCACCTGGGCGAAGAGGATGAGGTCGTCGGTACTGGCCATATTGATCAACTTTTGGAACGAATGTTGTTCATTATTTCCATATATCGCGAAAAAGGAACAGGGTAAGGTCACGTCCGCTTAACAAAACAACAACAAGGTGCGCCTCTGCACCCCTCTGGACAAGGACGCAATGATGACAGACACCCTGCTGGCCCTAGTGGCCTTCTCGCCGATCCTGGTGGCCGCCGTGCTGCTGGTCGGCCTCAACTGGCCCGCCAAGCGCGCCATGCCCGTCGCCTTTCTGTTGACCGTGTTCATTGCCCTGTGGGGCTGGCAGATGAGCCCGACCCGGGTCTTCGCCTCCACCCTGCAGGGGCTGGTGATCACGGTGACCGTGCTCTGGATCGTGTTCGGCGACATCCTGATGCTCAATACCCTCAAACACACCGGTGCCATCACCGCCATTCGCGGCGGTTTTACCAACATCTCGCCGGACAGGCGCATCCAGGCCATCATCATCGCCTGGTGCTTCGGCGCCTTTATCGAAGGGGCCTCGGGCTTTGGCACTCCGGCCGCCATCGCCGCGCCGCTGCTGGTGGCCATCGGCTTTCCGGCGCTCGCCGCCGTGCTGCTCGGCATGATGATCCAGTCCACCCCGGTGTCGTTTGGCGCGGTGGGCACCCCCATCCTGGTGGGCATCAACAAGGGGCTGGATAACCAGGCCATCGGCCAGACCCTGAGCGCCGGTGGCAGCAGCTGGGACATCTACCTGCAACAGGTGACCACCAACGTGGCCCTCATTCACGCCACCGTCGGCACCCTGATGCCGGTACTGATGGTGATGATGCTGACCCGCTTCTTTGGCCGCAACCGCAGTTGGACCGAGGGGCTCTCCATCCTGCCCTTCGCGATATTCGCCGGGCTCGCCTTCACCGTCCCCTATGCCCTCACCGGCATGCTGCTCGGCCCCGAGTTCCCGTCCCTCATCGGCGGTCTGGTGGGGCTGGCCCTGGTGGTGACGGCGGCGCGAGCCGGTTTTCTGGTGCCCAAGAACTCCTGGGATTTCGCCCCCGAGAACGAGTGGCCCGCCGAGTGGCTGGGCTCCTTGAAGCTCGATCTCAAAGAGGCCGCCGGTCGCCCCATGTCGCTCATGCTGGCCTGGCTCCCCTATGTGGCGCTGGCGCTCCTGCTGGTGGCGAGCCGGGTGAGCCCGGAGTTCAAGGCCAGCCTCCTGTCGGTGAGCCTCGCCTTCACGGATCTGCTGGGTGAGAAGGGGGTCAGCGCGTCCATTGAGCCGCTCTACCTGCCGGGGGGCCTGCTGGTGCTTTGCGCCCTGCTCGCCACCTGGCTGCAATCGCGCTCCCTCGCCCCCTTCGGGCGGGCGCTGGGGGAGTCCAGCCGCACCCTGATCGGCGCCGGCTTCGTGCTGATTTTTACCGTGCCCATGGTCCGCATCTTCATCAACTCCGGCGTCAACGGGGCGGATCTCGCCAGCATGCCGGTGACCACCGCCAACTTTGCCGCCGGTCTGGTGGGGGAGTTCTTCCCGGCGCTCAGCGCCACCATCGGTGCGCTGGGGGCCTTTATCGCCGGATCCAACACGGTATCGAACATGATGTTCAGCCAGTTCCAGTTCGAGGTGGCCCAGACCCTGGGGGTCTCCACCGCCGCCATGCTGGCCCTGCAGGCAGTCGGCGCCGCTGCGGGCAACATGATCGCCATTCACAACGTGGTGGCGGCCTCGGCCACCGTGGGGCTGCTCGGCCGTGAGGGGGCGACGCTGCGCAAGACGGCGCTGCCGACCCTCTACTACCTGCTGGTCACCGGCCTTATCGGGCTGGCGCTCATGTACAGCTTCCACATCTCGGACGCACTGCTGCAGCTCAAGTAAGGAGAGCAAGTGATGAAGGTAATGCGGGTCTACCCGGCCAAGCCGGCCGATGTCTATCTCTACGCCACCTGTCTGGTGGACCTGTTCGACCCGGTGGCGGGGCTCGATGCCATCGCCCTGATCGAGCGGGAAGGGATAAGGGTGCACTTTGTCGAGAAACAGACCTGTTGCGGGCAGCCGGCCTACACCTCGGGTCACGAGGAGGAGGCGCGCAAGGTGGCGCAAAGCCAGATGGCGCTCTTCCCCGAGCCCTGGCCGGTGGTGGTGCTGTCGGGCTCCTGCGGCGGCATGATGCACCACCACTACCGCCGCCTCTTCCCCGAGAGCCCCGAGGTGGCCGATTTTTGCGATCGGGTGTTCGAGCTCACCGAGTTTCTGGCCCGGATCTGCCGGGTGCGCTGGCACGGGGTGGGGGAGGCGAGCATCGTCATGCACACCTCCTGCTCGGCCCGGCGCGAGATGCAGGTACACACCACGGCCCGCAGCCTGCTGGGGCAGCTCGATGGCGTCACCTTGCATGAACAGGCCTACGAGAGCGAGTGCTGCGGCTTTGGCGGCACCTTCTCGGTGCGTCACCCCCACATCAGCCAGGCCATGGTGGAGGACAAGACCCGCCACCTGCTGGCCACCGGCGCCGACACCCTGGTGAGCGCCGATTGGGGGTGCCTCTTGAACATCAAGGGATCCCTGGCCTATCAGGGCAGGATCTTGCCTGCCACCCATCTGGCGAGCTTCCTGCTCGCCCACAGCCGCCCCGACAGTGACGAAATAGCTCATAACGGCGCCGCTGTTAGCGATTTGGCTCATACCAAAGAGGCCCAGCCCCATGTCTGATCACGCCAAGTATTCGCCGCGACGCTTCCATCCCCAGGCCGAGGCGGCCCTGGCCGACCCCGTGCTGCGCCAGAATTTTCGCGGTGCCATGGATTACCTGCGCGCCAAGCGCCGGGATGCCTTCGCCGATCCGCAGGAAGAAGCGGCGGTGCGCGATGCGGCGGAGCAAATTCGCCAGCGCTGTCTCTCGCGCCTGCCGGACCTGCTGGAGCAGCTCGAAGCCAACTGTGAGCGCAACGGCATCCGGGTGCACTGGGCCCAGACGCCGGCCGAGGCCAACGCCATCATCCTTCGCATCGCCCAGCAACACGGGGTGAGCAGCATCGTCAAGGGCAAGTCCATGGTGAGCGAGGAGGTGGGCTTCAACCACGAGATGGCGCGCCACGGCATCCGCTGCCTTGAGAGCGACATGGGGGAGTTTATCGTCCAGCTCGACGGTGACACCCCGTCCCACATCATCATGCCCGCCATCCACAAGAACAAGCAGGAGGTGAGCGATACCTTCGCCGGCAATCTGGCAGATTTCACCCCTACCACCGACGTGGACGAGCTGATCCAGACCGGACGGCGGGCCTTGCGCGAAGAGTTTCGCCGCGCCGGCATGGGGCTGTCGGGGGTCAACTTCGCGGTGGCGGAGACTGGCAGCCTGTGTCTGGTGGAGAACGAGGGCAACGGGCGCATGTGCACGACTGTGCCGAAAGTCCACGTGGCCATCACCGGCATCGAGAAGGTGGTGGAGTTCTTATCCGACGTGCCGCCCCTTTACAGCGCCCTGACCCGCTCGGCCACCGGACAGGCCATCACGACTTACTTCAACGTCATCAGCGGCCCGCGCCGGGCAGGGGAGCTGGACGGCCCGGACGAGGTGCACCTGGTGCTGCTCGACAACGGCCGCAGCCAGGCTTATCGGGACGAAGAGCTGCGCAAGACCCTGCAGTGCATCCGCTGCGGCGCCTGCATGAACCACTGCCCGGTCTACACCCGCATCGGCGGCCACGCCTACGGCACCATCTACCCGGGCCCCATCGGCAAAATCATCTCCCCCCACCTGCTGGGGCTGGAGAGCACGAGCGATCTGGTGACGGCCTCCAGCCTGTGCGGCGCCTGCGGCGAGGTGTGCCCGGTGCGCATCCCCATTCCCGATATGTTGCAGCGCCTGCGCCGGGAGGCCAAGCACGACGCACAGCCTGGCCACGAACCGTTGGCGGGGCAGGGGGCGGCCAAAAGCCGGCTCGAGACCCTTGCCATGCAGGGCTTTGCTTTTGCCGCCACCCACCCGCGCCTCTATCACGCCGCGACCGGGGTGGCCGGTCGCCTGCGGGGCTTGATGCCCAAACACTTGGGTCCCTGGACCCAGTGCCGCGAGGCCCCCAAACCCGCCCCCCAGAGCCTGCACGCCCTGCTGCGCCAGAAGAAGAAGGAGTCCTGAGATGTCGAGCAAAGAGGCTATCTTGAACCGCCTGCGCGGCGCCGCCACCCCCATTGCCCACGCACCGCACGCCTGGCAGCCCTGGCGCGGGGTAGATGACAACGCACGGCGCGAGCGCTTTGTTGCCGGGATCAGCGCGAGCCACGCCGAGATCCTCACCGTCAAGGAGGAAACACTGGCCCGGGAGCTGACCGCTTGGCTGGATGAAGAGGGCGTGACGAGTCTGGTCTGTGGCCAGGGCGGCCGCTGGCAAGTCGAAATCGCGGCCGCTTGCGCCGGGCGATCTGTGTTGACCCCCTCTGGCGAGTTCGCAAGCTGGAAGGACGATTTGTTCGATGCCTGTCAGGCGGGCATCACCCACTGCGCGGGGGCCATCGCCGATACCGGGACGCTCGTGTTGCTGCCCGATGGCGGCGAGCCGCGCACCTTGTCCCTGGTGCCACCCTGCCATATCGCCCTGCTGGCGGCCTCCACCATCGCCGACAACCTGGCGGGGCTGGTAGAGGCCGGGCGCTGGCAGCAGGCCATGCCCACCAATCTGTTGCTGGTCTCCGGCCCCTCCAAGACCGCCGACATCCAGCAGACCCTGGCCTACGGCGCCCACGGCCCGAGCCGCCTCTTGGTCGTGCTGGTGGAGGATTGCTGATGCGCTGGAATGAATTTGACGCCGCCATGCTTGAGCGCATCCCGCCGGAGCGGCTGGTGAGCGACCCGGACTTGCGCCTCGCCCACGGCACGGACGCCAGCTTCTACCGGCTGGTGCCCGAGCGCATCGTGCGCCTCGACTCCCTCGATGAAGTGCGCTTTGTGCTGGCGGTGTGCCGCAAATTGCACCTGCCGTGCACCTTTCGCGCCGCCGGCACCAGCCTCTCGGGCCAGGCCCTGAGTGATTCGGTGCTCATCACCCTGACCGACAGCTGGCGCGGCCACCGCATTCTGGACGAGGGGGCGCGCATCGCCCTGCAACCCGGGGTGATCGGCGCCGATGCCAACCGCTATCTGGCGCCTCTGGGGCGCAAGATTGGGCCGGACCCCGCCTCCATCAACGCCTGCAAGCTCGGCGGCATCGCCGCCAACAACGCGAGCGGCATGTGCTGCGGCACCGCCCACAACAGCTATCACACATTGCACGCCATGACCTTGCTGCTGGCCGATGGCACCGTGCTGGAGAGCGGCGACCCTCACAGTCGCGCCGCCTTTGCGGCCAAGCGCCCGGAGTTGCTGGACGGGCTCGCCGCCCTGCGTGCCGAAGTGCTGGCGAATGCCGAGCTTGCCGCCAAGATCCGCCACAAGTACCGGCTCAAGAACACCACCGGCTACGCCATCAACGCCCTGCTCGATCATGAGGATCCCGTCGATATCCTCACCCACCTGATGATCGGCTCGGAGGGAACCCTCGGCTTTATCGCCGAGGTGGTGCTCGATACCGTGCCCGAATACCCCCACAAGGCCTCGGCCCTGCTGGTGTTCCGGGACGCCGAGCAGGCGTGTCTGGCCACCTCGCGCCTGAAAAGTGCGCCGGTGGCGGCGGTGGAGCTGATGGATGGGCGATCCCTTCGCTCGGTGGCGGGCAAGCCCGGTCTGCCGGACTTTATCAAGACGCTGGATCTGGCTGCCTGCGCCTTGCTTGTGGAGGTGCATGGGGAATCGAAAGAGGCGCTGGTGGATCGCTGCGAGCAGGTGATGGGCATGGCGGCCGAGTTCGCTCAGGTCGCCTCTGTGCCTTTTACCAGCGACAGCGCCGGGCTCTGGGCCATTCGCAAGGGGCTCTTCCCGGCGGTGGGGGCGGTGCGCACCACCGGCACCACCGTCATCATCGAGGATGTCGCCTTTCCCATCGAGCGCTTGGCCGAAGGGGTGGCGGGGCTGCAAGCCCTGTTCGATCGCTTCGAATACGGTGAAGCCATCATCTTCGGCCACGCGCTGGAGGGGAACCTGCACTTCGTCTTTACCCAGGGGTTCGACGATCCGGCCCAGGTGCTCCGCTACGGCGCCTTTATGGACGCGGTGGCGGAGCTCGTCGCGGTGCGCTTTGGCGGGTCTCTCAAGGCCGAGCACGGCACCGGCCGCAACATGGCCCCCTATGTGGAGCTGGAATGGGGGCCGGAGGGGATGGCGCTGATGCGCCGCATCAAGGCGCTGCTGGACCCGGACGGCCTGCTCAATCCCGGCGTCATCATCAACGATGACCCCAAGGCCCACCTGGCCCATCTCAAGCCCATGCCGGCGAGCGATGCCATCGTGGATCCGTGCATCGAGTGCGGCTTTTGCGAGGCGGTCTGCCCCTCGCGCACCCTGTCGCTCTCGCCGCGCCAGCGCATCGTGCTCTATCGGGAGTTGTCGCGCCGTGGTCGCAGCGGTGAAGTTGCAGGGGATCTTGCCCGGCTGTTTGACTATCAGGGCATCGACACCTGCGCCGCCACCGGGCTGTGCGCCGATCGCTGCCCGGTGGGCATCAACACCGGAGCGCTCATCAAGAAGCTGCGCTCTGACAAGTACCAGCGCTTCGTGCCCATCGCCCGCTGGAGCGCCGATCATTTCGCCGGCGTTACCCGCACGGCCCGTGGGGCCCTCGGCTTCAAAGCCATTGCCGGGAAGGTGCTGGGAGACAAGGCGCTGGCAGGATTGGTGAACGGGGTTCGCCATCTGAGCGGCCAGCGCACACCCGCCTGGTTGCCCACACTGCCGGGGCCGAGCCGCTACCTGTGGCCGCAAGGGGAGGGGAGCCATGGCGGATCCAGCGAGGACATTGGAGAGGATCGCGCCGTGGTCTATCTGCCGTCCTGCGCCAGCCGGGTGTTCGGCCAGCAGGAGGAAGCCCCGTCACTGCCGGACGTGGTGCAATCACTCCTCAATAAAGCGGGTTGCCGGGTCATAGTGCCGCAAGGTATCGAGGGGCTCTGCTGCGGCATGCCCTATGACAGCAAGGGGATGGTCGAGGTGGCTGCCGCCAAGCGCAGTGAGCTGGCCGAGGCATTGTGGCAGGCAAGCGAGCAGGGCCGCTGGCCCGTGCTGCTCGATACCAGCCCCTGCGTGCAGCGACTGCTCTCGGGGGCACTCGGCAAGGGCCTTCGGGTGTTTGAGCCCTCTGCCTTTGTGCTGGAACACCTGCTGCCCCACCTTGAGCTGACCCCCATCGATGAGACAGTGATGCTCCATATCACCTGCAGCAGCCGGCGCATGGGGCTCGGCGATAAGATGCTGGCGGTGGCCCGCGCCTGTGCCCGCGAGGTGATAATCCCTGAGCATATCCAGTGCTGCGGCTTTGCCGGCGACAAGGGGCTGATGACGCCTGAGCTCAACGCCGCGGCGCTTGCCAGCCTGCCCGTTCAGGTCCCCAGGGATTGCCGCCAGGGATTCAGCAACAGCCGCACCTGCGAAATGGGGCTTAGCCAGCATGCTGGCATTCCCTATCACAGCATCCTCTATCTGGTGGATCAGGCGGCGAGATAGGAAAACAACAACGGCAGGACAAAAAAATCCTGCCGTTGTTGGAGACGTTAAACGCCTGGGGCGTTACTCCAAGGAGTTGCTGCGCGTCATAGTCAGAACCTGCATAGAGAAAACGGATTATCCCATCCCTGCCTAATTGTGTGCGTCAAGCCCCTGCCGGTGAGCAGTTACCGCGGGTGCTGGTGCAGCTGGGCCGATTCGGCCAGCATATCCTGCCCTAGTATGTGGCTCTATCGGCTGTGTGCCTTCATCATCATGCCGCGCCAGCACCATCAGGAATCGCGCAACCTCTTTGTGCGCGAGGCCCGTAAGCTCTGCCAGAAAGAGTTCAAACGCTGGTTCCGCCTCGCCACTGAGGTTAACCCGCTGATGCGCTACTTCCGTGAACGTCCCAGCCCATTCCCACCCTTTATGTGATGGGGGAGGAAAATCATATGTTCCTCGCCCCGGTTCGCGAGCAGGTGGCACGCGACCCCTACAGCCGGTTGGCCATCATCGAGAAATGCGGCCATGTCTGCAACGTGGAGCAGCCGGAACACTTTAACAGGCAGTCGTTGGCGTTTATATCCAGCCAAACGGTCGAGTAATAAACCATTAGCTATATTCTTTCAAATTCAAGTGCATATTTAGATTTAGACTTTACAGCTTGAAACCATTTAACATGACTCCATTCGCAACCCGAGGTGATATTCTTTAAGGTTGCCTTGTCCCGCTCTGTAGTTCTTAGCCCAAATGCTATTCAGTTAACTGCTTGCGGGGAGAATTCAACAGCCTTAGAGCTTACGAATACAAGCCTGCGTTCTCGCTCGTAGCTCCAGCTAGTATATTTAGTGCCTAGTACTGAATAAAGTATATCACCTGCGATATTTTGGATGTTATTCATTCCAGGCTGATGTTCAAAATGATGAAAACGTTCAATAATCTCTTTAAATGGGTAGTTATCTTGATAAGTGACATCTATAGGATAGATCATAGAGCCTTCTGGTCTAATTAATTGCTCCTTGAAGCCAATACATACACCTTTATGTTCATCTGCATAATGGGCCCACATCAATTGATTTTTACGAGCCTTACTAAATGAGCAGATTCCAGTTTCTGATAACTGTTTTTTTATAACGTCATGATAGTATTCTCTTTCTTCTTTCGGAAATGGATAGCGATCCCATACAGCATCCAGAACTTCTGAGAATGAAGATTCGCCTTCAAATGGATCGTTCAACGAAGCTGGTGTGGCGAACCACAGTTCACGATTTAGGAGCAGTTCCAAACAGCTTTTATCGAGTTTTCGATATTTAAATAAAATTCTCGGATGTAACATTTCATCTCTTTGAATATAACAATGTGTTAATGGAGGATGAGCAAAGCCACAGGTGATCCTTGGGGTTTTGGGCAGTAGGGGAAGGGCCGTCTGGGTAAGGTATCAAGTACGAGAAATTCTGTTGAGAAAAAAACCATCTAAAGCATGGAATCTGAATGATTTTTTGAAGGCGATCTGATTTCAAGGCGGTCAATATCCCGTCATTTCCAGATAGCCGACGCCTTTGGCGTCCCCCGAGACTAAGACCGCCCCTTCCCAGTAGTCAAAACGCCCCGTCATGGCCTGATTGGGCTGGCGCGCCTGGATGGTGAGCTTGATATCGGCGGCTTCCAGCTGCCACTCGATGGGGTAGGCTTGCCCCTTGGGGCCGCGCCAGGTCTTGCCGGGAGTGAGGCGGATGTGATCTGGGCTCAGCACCCGGCTGCTGCCGTCCCGTTCAATCAGGATGCCGTAGCGGTTCTCGGGCTTGTTTTCGGAATGGGCGCGGCCCGATTTGGTGCGCAGGCGAAACAGCATCAGCTCGCGGCCATCTTCAAATTGCAGCGAAAACCAGTCCCAGCCCGATTGCCACTCGGCCAATACCGAGCTGCTCCACTCGTGATCAAACCAGCCCTCACCGCTGACGTTGCGGGTCTCCCCATCCAGGGTCAGGGTGCCGCTGATGGTCAGGCGCGGGTAGGAGTAGTAGAAGGAGGCGTTGCCCGGGCTCTTCTCGCTGTAGCCCTGTTTGCCTTGCAGCACCGCCGGCTTGGCGGCACTCACCTTCACATCAAGATCCCCCGCCTTGCTCTGCACCTTGAGGGTGGCGGGAAAGAGCGCTTCTCCTTGAGAGGCCAAGACCCACTCTTTCAGCCAATACTCACCGCCGCTGGCACCGGCGAGCCCTGGCCCCTGGCGGCTGGTGCGCTCGTCCTGCTGGTGGCTGCCTTTGCTCACATCCGTGATGGCGAACTGGGCCAACCAGAGCTGGGGGGTGAGCCAGGGGTTGTCGGATGTTATCTCCTGCTCGATGCCTTGGCGAAACAGGGTCCACTGCATGCCGTAGCCGCGCCCTTGCTCGTCTTTGAGGTTGCCGGTGAGATACCACCATTCGGAGCGGTAGTCGGGGTGGGCACCGTGATCTGCGGGCAGGAGGATGGATTGACCCGGCAGAGCCTTTTTGAAGTGATCGCTACCGCCACCCAGGATGGTCCCCAGATCGCTGGCCTGCGCGTGACCGCTTATGGCAACAAGCGTGATCAAGAGGGCTGCAAGCCAAGAGGACAAGATTCCCCTCACCCCGGCCCTCTCCCGAAGGGAGAGGGGATGGTTCGCGGCAGCTCTGTGCGCTTCTCTGCGCTGAATCAGGGACGGTGATAGAGATCTGGTCAATGGGAACGTCAAGCCATGGCTGAGCCAGTGCGCCAACCGATATGTCATACCACTCTCCTTGCGGCGTACCAGGAGGCCAGCGCCCCGCACACCGGTGCCAGCAGGAGCGCCGTGACGGCGTGCAGGGGGGCGGTCTCGAAGGCCAGCCGCCAGCCAAAGGCGCGGGGGTTGACCACCTCAATCAGCACCCAGGCAAGGCCATAGCCCACCGGCAATGCCAGGATCGCCGTGAGCAGCCCGAGGCCTGCCCCTTGCCACACCAGCAGCCGGCGGCAGTGGCGGGGGCTCAGGCCTAAGCTCTGCAGGGTCTGCAACTCGCCGCGCCGAGCCAGCCCCAGCACCATAAAGGCCGAGCCGATGCCGACGAAAGCGATCCCCAGGATCAGCAACTTCAATAGCTCGGTCACCACGAAGGTCTGATCGAACACCCTGAGGGCGGCGGCGTGGATGGCGGGGGCGGGCAACAGGTTCACCTGCTCGCCAAACTGGCTCCTGAGCCTGTCGCCAAGGTGCTCGGGATCCGGGCTGAAGAGGGCCAGGGATTGCACCTTGCCCCCTTCGAAGGCGTGCAATATCTGCCCCTTGTCGCTGCCGTAATCCTGATAAACGCCGGTGACGGTGAAAGCCCTCGGTCCCCCCTCGCTGGTTACCTCGAGGCGCTGGCCCACCTTGACCCCGAGGCGCACCGTCAGCGGTTCGCTCGCCAGCACCTCGTCGGGGGTGGCAGGCCAGCGTCCGGCCAGCAGCGGATAGGCGGCTTTGAGCTCGGGAATAAAGTCCATCTGCGCCCACTCGATGGGCTGCCCCTGCCAGCGGACGGGGAGCACGGCGCGGCGGGAGGCGGCGCGCACGTCCGGCGAGGCGAGGATGGTGTTGAGGGTCTGCTCGCCGAGGGCGCCCCTGCTGCCTGCCACCCCCTTGGGGGCGGTGACGTAGAGATCGGCGGCCAGGCGCTGGCCGAGCCAGATCTCCACGCTCGAGCGAAAGCTCGACACCATGACCCCGATGCCGATGGCTGCGGCGATGGCCAGTTGCAGCGCCATCACCGCGATGGCGGTGCGATCCAGGTGATAGAGGGTTTCGGCTACCCCGAGCCGGGCGGTGAGGGGGCCGCGTGCACGCAGCCGCCCCAGCAAGGAGCGAAGGGCATCGGGCAGCAGGAGGGCCATGGCGAGCAGCCAGCCCCCGGCCACGAAGAGGGCGCCGCCAAGGCCGGTGGCGGGCTGCCACAGACACAGGGCGCACAGCAGCAGAATGGCGATGGCGAGCCCCCGGCGTTGCCAGGGGTGAGCCGGTGGGCGACTGTTGCCCTCTCGCAGCGCAAGGGGGGATTGGCGCAGCAGTTGCCACCAGCCGGGCAGGTTGGCGGCAAGCATCCCCAGAAGGCCGATCACCAGCGCCTTGCCAAGGCTCGTCGGGGAGAGGCGCAGCAGGTCGATGGGGTTGGGGCCATAAAGGTCGGCCAGCGCCTGGGTGAGCTGCCCCATCAGGACGAGGGCCAGCAGGCTCCCCAGCAACAGCCCGAGCAGAGTGCCGAGGGTGGCGAGGATCAGGAGCTCCAGAGTCAGCCAGCGCAGCACCCGGCGCGGCGGCATCCCGAGGATGATGAGCTGGGCGAGCAGGGGGCGGCGCACGCTCTGCACGAAGCGCTGGGCGTTGAACACCAAAAACAATCCCACCGCCATGGCGAGCAGGGAGAGGGCGGTGAGGTTCAGGGCCAGCGCATCCCCGAGCTGGCTGGCATCGAGGGCCGGGCTGATGGGCTCAAGCCAGAGGGGCTGATGGGGGGCATAGGATTGCAGGGCCGCCTGCAAGGCTCTTTGCAAGGTATTGGCCTGCGCATCGCTGAGTTTGAAGACGATGCGATCGAGCCGTCCTTCCTTGCCAAGCAGCGGCTGGGCGAGGCCGATGTCGGTCACCAGCAGCCGCTCCATGGGGACGGCGCCGGGCTCGAAGGTGCCCGCCAGGGTCAGGGTCAGGGGGCGTTGCCCCTCATCCCCCAGCACAAAGGTTCGCGACTGGCCCGGTTGCCAGTCAAGGCGCCTCGCCTCGGGGGCGGCCAGCCAGACGCTGTCGGCGCGATTCAACGAGACATCGGGTTGGCTGTCTGGCGCATCGCCAAAGAGGCGGCGCAGGGGGCCGGGGTTGAAGAGATCCATCCCCAGCAACTGGAAGCTGCGCCCCTGCTCGTCCTTGAGCCAGGCGTGAAGCTCTGGCATGGCGTCAAGGTTCGGCTGGCTTCGCACCAGCCTCACGTAGACTTGCTCATCCAGGCCACCCTGGGGGGCCAGGCGGTAGTTGGCCTCCCCGGCGAGCTGGCTGCGGGCGGCGACGAAGTTGGTGCGGGCGCTGTGGTTCAAGAGCTCGATGGCCACCACCAGGGTGACCCCGAGGGTGAGCCCGGCCAGGCTCATCAAGAGCAGCCAGGGGTGAGAGCGATAAAGGCGCAGCAGTGCCTTGAGGGGCAACATCAGCAGGCCCCCCGGCAGACGTCAGCCATGGCGGCGCCCCTTGAGCTCGACCAGCTGTCCCCCTTCAAGGCGCAGCACCCGATCCGCCAGGTCGCCATAGCCCGGGTTGTGGCTCACCAGCAAGAGACCGGCGCCGGTATCGCGCACCGCGCTCATCATCAGGGCCATCACCTGCTCGGCGTTGTGCTCGTCGAGACTCCCGGTGGGTTCGTCGGCGAGCAGCCAACGGGGCTGATGAATGAGGGCACGGGCCAGCGCCACCCGCTGGCGCTGGCCGCCGGAGAGCTGCTCCGGCCAGGCGTGGCGTTTGTGGCCCATGCCAAGGCGCGCGAGCAGGGCATCGAGGCGCCCATCGTCCTGGGGCAGGTTGTTTATCTGAAGGGGCAGGGCGAGGTTCTCGGCCACGGTCAGGGTCGGCAGCAGGTTGAAATCCTGATAGACGATGCCGAAATGGCGCCCGCGAAGCCGGGCCCGCTCGTCTGTCGGCAGGGTGTCGAGACGGGTCTCTTCCAGCCAGATCTCCCCCTCGTCCGGGGCGATGAGACCGGCGATGAGGTTGAGCAGGGTGGACTTGCCACAGCCGCTTTGCCCCAGCAGCAGGCAGGTTTCCCCCGGGGTGAGGGCGAGATCCAGCCCCTCGAACAGGGGGAGCGTCTCGCCGCCGTTGGCGAAGCGTTTACTGAGGTTGCGCAGGCTAAGCATGGGATAACCGTTTGATGGTCAATGGCTTTCACAATGTCCGTCACTATGCCAGTTAGTGATCGCGCCTGCAAAAGGGATGGGGATCCTCGCTGGATCCCGCTTGCCTGAGGTGGTTAGAATAGGGCCTTCCATGGGTCACAGGATGAGCAAGGATGTTACACAAGCAAGTCAGTTTTATCGTCGACAGCAAGGGCGTCAAGCAGGCTGCCGTGGTCCCCATCGATATCTACAACGAGCTGATGACCCTGCAAAAGGCTCTCTCCGACAACAAGCCGGGGGAGCGCGAGCTCTACCACTTCAACGGCAAGGGGGCAGAGGCCCATGGTTATCCGGTGGGCAAGCGGCAGAACCCCGGTTTCATGGTCCAGGCGGGCTCCACCGCCAACGGCGAGGATGCGGCCTCCCTGCGCGAGGCGGTGATCGAGCTGCGCCAGGAGCTGCTGGGCAAGGGGGTGCTCGTTCCCCACCCCGAAGGGGGCTTCATCTTTACCGCTGATCAGCTCTTCAACAGCCCGAGCCTGGCCGCGAGCCTGGTGGCGGGCAACAACCGAAGCGGGCTGGATGCCTGGCAAAACAGCGCAGGCTACACCCTCAAGCAATCGGGTTTTGGCAAGAAGACCTCCTGATGACGGGGCCAGGCAACGGGCCTCGCTCATGTTTGCCTGAGAGCCCGCGGCGGGCCGCTCATCAGGATGACAAGGAGGGCGGCTTCCCTTTGGGCTGCTAGCCTCAATGCCAGACGCCTGCCAGGAGATGCCGCCATGTCTGGACTCCTTCGCCTCGTGCCCGGGGCGGCCCTGCTCAGTGCCCCCGCCGCTGCGGGCAACGGCCCCCTCGAGCTGACCCACAGCGGGGTCGGGTTCTTCGCCCTCGCCATCTTCGCCCTGGCTTACGCCCTGGTGATGGCCGAGGAGTACCTGAAGCTGCGCAAGTCCAAGCCGGTGCTGGTGGCCGCCGGCATCATCTGGATAGCCATCGGCCTGGTCTATACGGGGCAGGGGCACAGCGAGCTGGTTCAGGCCGGTTTTCGCCACAACCTGCTGGAGTATGCCGAGCTGATGCTCTTCTTGCTGGTGGCCATGACCTATGTGAACGCCATGGAGGACAGGCTGCTGTTCGCCGTGCTGCGGGTACGCCTGGTGCAAGCGGGCTTCAGCCTGCGTACGCTCTTCTGGCTCACCGGTTTTCTCGCCTTTTTCATCTCCCCCGTGGTGGACAACCTCACCACGGCGCTGCTGATGTGTTCAGTGGTGCTCAACGTGGCCAACGGGGAGCGCCGCTTCATCAACCTGGCCTGCATCAACATCGTCGTGGCGGCCAATGCGGGCGGCGCCTTCAGCCCCTTTGGCGACATCACCACCCTGATGGTGTGGCAGGCGGGCAAGGTGCCGTTCCAGCAGTTCTTGCTGCTCTTCATCCCCGCCCTGCTCAACTTCCTGGTGCCGGCCACCCTGATGAGCCTGATGGTGCCCCGTCTGGTGCCCGCCATGCCGGGCGAGATGGTGGTGCCAAGGCGCGGCGCCGTTGTCATCGTGCTGCTCTTTGTGCTCACCATAGTGACCGCCGTCGCCTGCCATCACTTCCTGGGGTTGCCTCCTGTGCTCGGCATGATGATGGGGCTGGGCTACCTGCAATTTTTCAGTTTCTATCTGCGAAAGACCCAGCCCGTCACCCTGGCCCGGGCACGGGAGCTGTATGAGCGCACCGGGGACGAGGCCAGGTTGCTACGTCTGGGTTCGGTGGTGCCGTTCGATGTGTTCAACAAGATTGCCAAGGCGGAGTGGGACACCCTGCTCTTCTTCTACGGGGTGGTGATGTGCGTCGGCGGCCTCGGGTTTATGGGGTATCTGGCGCTTGCCTCCCATTTCCTCTACGACGGCGGCGATCCGACCCTGGCCAACGTCGCCATCGGCCTGCTCTCCGCCCTGATCGACAACATTCCGGTGATGTTCGCCGTGCTCTCCATGGAGCCGCAGATGAGCACGGGGCAGTGGCTGCTGGTGACATTGACCACCGGGGTGGGGGGCAGTCTGCTCTCGGTCGGCTCCGCCGCCGGGGTGGCCCTGATGGGGCAGGCCAGGGGCATGTATACCTTCGTCGGGCACCTCAAGTGGTTGCCTGCCATTTTGCTTGGCTATATGGTCGGCATAGGGGCGCACCTGTGGCTCAACAGCGCCCTGTTTTAGGGAATCCGGTTCCAGGCACCAGGGAGAGGCAGGATGGGACAACTGTTCGAGGCGCTTTCGCCGCGCCATGTCACCTTTATCGAGGGGCAGAAGATCTTCTTCGTCGGCACGGCAGCCGCGAAGGGATCGGTCAATCTCTCCCCCAAGGGCGGGGATTCGCTGCGCGTCCTCGATGCCCACACCCTGGCCTGGCTCAACCTGACCGGCAGCGGCAACGAGTCCGCGGCCCAGGTGCTGCAACAGCCGCGCATGACGGTGATGTTTTGCGCCTTCGAGGGGGCGCCGCTTATTCTGCGGGCCTATGGCCAGGCACGGGTGCTGCACCGCACTGATCCGCAGTGGCCGTCGTTGCTGGCGCTGTTCCCCCCAAGCGTCGCGGCTCGCCAGATCTTCCTGCTGAACAGTGAACGGGTCCAGACGTCGTGCGGCATGTCGGTGCCCCTGTTTGACTATCAGGGAGACAGGGAGGATCTCGCCAACTGGTCGGCACGCCAGGGGCAGGAGGGGATAGAGGCCTACTGGCGCAAGAAGAACCAGCTAAGCCTGGATGGGCTGGAGAGCGAGATCATGGCGCGCAGCGGGTTGCAGGCCGATGACTGAGGCCTGCGCCCCGATGCAAAAAGCCCTGTCCATGGACAGGGCTTTTTCATTGCAGGGCATCAGGGGACGCGCTTGCCGCTCAGCAGCCAGTAACTGAGGGCCGACCCCAGGCCGCAACCGGCGATGGCGATGGCCATGGGGAGCGGCGACTCGGGGGGATTGAGGTTGACCAGGACCCCCACCAGGGCCCCAAGGCCAAAGCGCAGGGTGCCCGCCAGCGCCGAGGCGGTGCCTGCGGACTGGGGGAAGTGGCCCATCAGGCCGGTCATGGCGTTGGCCCCCACCAGGCTGATGTGGCCGACGAAGAGCACCACCGGGATGACGATGCCCCACAGGCCCCCGGTCTGGCTCCAGGCGTTGTAGATGAGCAGGGCCCCGGCGAGCGGCAGCACGGTCAGGCCGTATCGCAGCATGCGCTCGGCACCCACCCCTTTCACCAGCCGGCTGTTGGCGAAGGTTACCACCATCATCAGCAGGATGTTGAGACCAAAGAGCCAGCCATAGTGCTCGGTCGGCACCTTGAAATACTCGATGTAGACATAGGGGGAGGCGCTCAGGAAGGCGAACATGCCGGAGCTCGACAGGGCGCCGCACAGCACATAGCCCATGGCACCACGGTGGGAGAGCACCCCCCAGTAGTTGCGAAGCACCTGCCCGAGTCGCAGGGGCTGCTTGTGCTCGGGTTTGAGGGTTTCCTCAATCTTCCACTGCATCACCAGGCAGATGAGCAGACTGATGGCCACCAGCAGCCAGAAGATGACCCGCCAGTCGCTGTGAGCGCTGATATACCCCCCCACCACGGGGGCCACCAGGGGGGCGAGGGTCATCACCAGGATGACGAAGGACATGGCGCGGGAAAACGCATCCTTCTCGAACAGGTCGCGCAGCAGGGCGTTGACCACCACGGAACCCGCGGCGCCCCCTGCGGCCTGCAACATGCGCCAGGCGAGGAGCTCAGGCAGGGAGTCCGCCATGGCGCAGCCCACGGAGGCCACGGCAAACATCGTCAGGCCCGCCAGGATCACCGGCTTTCTGCCGAAGCTGTCGGCGAGCGGCCCGTAAAAGAGCTGGCCGATGGCAAAGCCCCCCAGGAAGGCGCTGATGGTGAGCTGGGCGCCGTCGATGCTGGTAGCCAGATCCCGGGCGATGGCGGGAATGGCGGGCAGATACATGTCCACTGCGAGGGGAGTCAGGCCCGCCAGGGCACCGAGCAGGATGAAGAGGAAACGGGGGGAGAGGGAGCTGGCTTGGGGCATAGGGTATCCGAGTCGTGGGCTGGGCCGGGTTAAGAGGCAGGTGTTGAGTCTATCAGTTTTGGCGGGCGCGATCAGGTGCATCCTGCCCGATGCCCTTTTGTCTGGTGTGGCGCCAGAGCAGCCAGAGCCAGGCAAGCCATCCGAGCAGGGAGAGGGCATTGCCGGTGCGCTCCGGCCAGCGTGCCGCCAGGGTCAGGGTGAGGCTGTGGTGGCCCGCCGGAACCCAGAGTTGCATCAACCCCTGGCGATTGGCGCTCACCGTCAGCGCCAGGTGCCCGTCGAGGCGGGCCTCCCAGCCGGGGTAATGGTATTGGTGCAGGACCAGCCGGGTCGGCACCCGGGCCTTGATCTCCAGCGCCAGGGCGCGGGGTTGCCAGCGGGTCAGGGTCCAGCTCGCGCCTGGCGGTTCGGCGCTGACGGGCGGCTGGAACTCTTCCTTCCAGGCGAGCAGGGTCGGGGCGAACATGCCCCCCGGCACCTGCCTTGGCCTGTATTCCCGGGCACTGCGCTTGCTGTCGAACTCGAATGCCATGGCCTCCCGTTCGGGGGCCTGGGTCAGGGGGGCATGACGCACATAGGCCAGGGTGGAGAGGAGGGTCAGCAGAAATACTCCCCACCAGAGCCCCTGCCAGAGACGATGGGGCTGGGTGCCGAGCGCCACCACGGCGACCGTGGCAAGGGCGAGCACCAGGTTGAGCCGCCAGGGAAACTGCACCCGCTGCAAGGGGGGAAGCAGGCTCCAGAGAGGCTGGCTCGGGGGCAGCATCATCAGGAAGGCGACGACGCCGATCGCCCCCCAGCACAGCAGCTCGGGGTGGCGCGGCTCCCGGGCGGCGGCCCAGGCGATGAGCAGCAGGACCAGGGTCAGCATGCTCTGCCACGCCAGGTGACCGCGAAAACGCCAGTCCTCCCAGGCGCTGGGCAGGCGGTCGAGAAAGTTGCGCCTGTAGTCGAACATGCCGCCACGCATCAGCTCCATGGAGATGGCCCCCTGATCCGCCAGGGCGGGCAGCAGCAGGGCGGCTGCCATGCAAAGCCCCACACCCTGGGCGCCGAGGGCTTGCCAGCAGGGCGTCAGAGTGCGGGTGCGTCTGGCGAACCAGAAGGCGCGCAAGGTGACCAGCCCCATCATGAGCAAGAGGCTGGGGAGGTGGGAGAAGGCCAGCAGCGCCAGCCCCAGGATCAGCAGGGGCAACCCCTGAGGTCGTCCGCGGTGGGCGAGATCCTGCCCCAGCAGGATAAGGGGAGCCCAGGCGAAGGCCCAGAACTCCGCCAGGGCGAAGCGGGCATAGAGATCCATGGCGACATGATAGGGCAGCGCCAGATAGAGCAGGCTGGCGGCCAGGGCCCGGCCAGGGGGCGTGGTGGCACGCAGCCACAGATAGGTAAACACCCCGGAGAGCAGCAGGGCCAGGGTGGCGCTGCCAAGCAAAGGGTAGATGGCCTGCTGGGGGTGGGCACCGGGCCCGGCAAAGAGGGCGCTGACGTAGTAGGGGAGCGGGGGATAGAAGAAGAAGGTGGGGCTGCCGAAGCCGCCGTTCATGGCCATCAGCCAGCGGGGATAGAGTTCCCCCTGCCAGAGCTGACGGGGAAAGTAGTGGCCGGAGAGCAGGTGATGAAACAGATCGTGTCCCTGGCTGCCCCCCTGCCACCAGAGCGGCAGCATCAGCAGGGCGCAGGCCAGCAACAGGGCCAGCGCGACCCGTATCCCCTCCCCGGTTCCGCTCGTGTTTCTTTCCATTGCACTGGTTCCTGACAGACCCGGCTGTGAGTGTAGACGAGTCGTGCGATGCCCTCGCAAGTGCCCGGTTCAGCGGGGCAGGGCGAGCCAGAGGCCGGGTTCGGCGTGAAAGCGGGGGGCAAACCAGAGGGTGTCATAAGGGCCTGGTAGCGCCTCTGCCCCCAGGGGACGGCGGCTGAGGCGGCAGGCCCCCTGGGTGAGCGCAAGGGCGGCATCCCCCCGGTACCAGCCGTCGGTGACGGGCAGGGTTGTGGTTTCCCTAAGCAGCCTCACTCCCCACTGGGTCACCAGCGCCGGGCAGTTTTTTTCGGCGACCCTGGCCGCCTGCACCATGGCGGATGGACGGGCTGGGGTGAAGGTCACCGCGAGCAGCAGCAATCCGGCCAACGCGATCAGCTCAACTCCCCGGCGCGGCAGCCAGCCTGCCAGCAGCACGAGGCCGAGCAGGGTGATGGGGGCCAGATGGCGGGGATTGTCCGGATTCTGGCCAAACAGGGTCCACAGCAGCAGAACGAGCCAGTAGAGGGGCCAGAGCACGGAGGGGGCTGGATTTTGATCCTTTGAGCGTTGCCAGAGCGGCAGTACCAGCAAGGCCCCCATCAAGAGGGGCCAGAGCGGGGTGAGCTGATCGTTGAAGGTATTCGTCCAGCTCAGCAGTCGATCCCCGTGGGCTGCCGCCGTGTTGCCCCACAGGGTAAAGTGGCCGTCGGTAAAGCGCCGCCCCTCGGCAAAATAGGCCCAGCCGTCGGCCTGCCAGACAAACAGCAGGCAGGCTAGCCCTACCAGCGCTATGGGGAGCACAAATCTGACGCGGTTGCCCTGCTGCGCCATCCCCAGCCAAAGGGGCAGCAGGGCCAGCACGAAGTAGGAGGGGCGTAGCGCAAGCATAAGGCCGAGCAAGAGACCTGCCAGGGCCGCTTTGCGATGCAGCAAGGCCAGCAGCGCGCCGAGCCAGGCGGCCAGCGCCGGCCCGTCCGAGAGTCCGGAGAGGGCGAGCGTCGGGGTGAGCGGCAGGGCCAGCACCAGCAGCCAGGCCGGCGCCAGCAGGCTGGGCCGTTGCCACAATCTGACCGCGAGGGAGGCGGCGAGCGGCGCCAGCAAGCTGCTCCCCAAGAGGCTTGCCCACTGCACCGCACGGGCCGGATCGTCCACCGCCAGATTGATCAGCCGCGCCAGCCAGATAAAGGCGGGGTAGCCTGGAAAGTGGGGGGAGAACTCCAGCACGCTGAAGCGTACCACCCCGTGGGCAAAGTTCAGGGCATCGTCGGAATCGAGCGCCACGGGGAAGGTCAGCAGCCAGCCAAGCCAGGCCAGTTGCAGCAGGGCAAGCAAGTAGAGTCGATTGGCGAAGCGTAATCGGCCGTGGCGACGCCCCCCTTCTCCCCTTGCGGGAGAAGGGTTGGGGATGAGGGGGGCCGTCGTCATCGATGAGAGGTCATCAAAGCGGCGCCAGCACGGCCATCAGCGCTTTTTCGGCCTCGGTGAAGGCAGTGGCATCGGCGGGCTTGGCTCCCACCCCGAACACCCCAGGGTTGCCGATGGCATCGAGCACCTTGGCCAGCGCCTGTTCGGCGGCCTTGCGATCTCCTTCATTCAGGGAGGGGAGGATCAAATCCAAGAAGCGCTTGCTCTTGACCACCAGCACCTTGGCGGTCTGGTAGTCGCCAAGGTTCTGGCTGGCCCCCTCGAGGCGGCGCTCGATCTCCGCCTTGTAGGCCCGGTTGAGCAGTGCCGCGGTAGCCGCAGCGTCTTTGGCCTTGATGGCGGCCGCCAGCGGTGCTTGCAGCTCGACCTTGTGGTGCTCTTCCAGATAGGTCAGCTCCTCGGCAATCTCGCTCAAGGTGGCGCTGGCATCCTTGCCGTCAGTGGCGGCGCCCAGCAGTGCCTCGCGGGCATCGATCAGCGGCTCCTTGCCGGCGGCGGCGTAGGAGTAAGCCTGCGCCTGACCGCTCAGGGTCAGCAGCAGGGTGAGGGCAAGTAAACCCGGGCGGATGGTCATCCTCTTCTCCTTGTTTGTTTATGGCGCGGCCATCACGCCACGCTCTGGGTTTCAATGACGGTATTTTCGTTGCGATGATTGAAGATGGCGTGGCGTCTGTCCACCCCGTCGATCACCATGTCTGCGGCCATCATCCCCATCTCCATGGCGGTGTCGGTGAAGATGTAGCGGAATGTCCCCTGACGGCCGGTCATGATGAGGTTGCCTATCGGCATCAGCGCCTTGATGGCTTCGTTGCGGCGGGCCTGATAGCCCAGATCCATCAGCGGATAGGCGTATTCACTGCGCGCTTCGAAGGTCTCATCGCCGAGCTTGGCTGTATCGACGCCGAGGCTGGCGAGATCGGCGGTGACCCGACCGCGCAGATCAGAGAGCGGTGCCTGCCAGGTGGCATCCCCCGGGTTGCAGGGGATCTCCAGCATCACGGATGTTTGCCCCTGTGGCGCCATAAAGGGGCTGCGCCGGCGCGGCTCCTGCAGACGGGTCGCCAGAATATGGGGGTCGGAGAGGTACTGCCAGGTGTTGTCCGACAGGTTCTCCTGTTTGAGGGGCATATTGACGAAGCGAAGCGACCGGTAGTGGAGATCGCACGGCAAGCCCAGGTGCTTGCAGGTGAGCGGCAGCGGCAGGGTGGAGATCACCTGATCAAAGCGCTCGCTCTGCTCCACGTCATCTTGTTTCCAATACACCCGTTCAATGCGGCCATCAGCCTGCTCGAGACGGGTGATGGTTGCGCCGGTCTTGAGTGTGACGCCCTCTGTCACCAGCCGCTCCCCCAGGGTGGTGAAGATCTGGCCAAAGCCATACTTTGGATAACGATATTTGCGGGCATAGGTGCGCACCGACATGCTGCCGTTGCGCCTTGGCAACAGGCGGCGCGCCACGTCTTTGAGGTCAATCAGGCTGATGCGCTGGCCAGCCCAGTCGGCGGAGAGCTTGTCCGGGTTGATGCCCCACAACTTGCCGGTGTAGCCCTCGAAGAACTGGCGGTAGAGGGTGCGACCGAAGTGGCTCTGGATCCACTCGGCAAAGCTCGCCTTGGTAAAATCGGTGGGCTTCTTGGCAAAGGGCAACAGCAGCAGATCCTTCACCGCACCGGCCATCAGGGCGAGCGGCGCCGTCTTGAGCAGGTTGGGCAGGTTCAAGGGGTAGTCATAGGTACGCCCGCCAAAGCGGATCACGCTCTTTCGCTCGGCGTGGAGCAGGTCGTCCCCCATCAGCTCGTCGATAAAGGCGAGCAGCTCGGGGTTCTTGGTGATGAAGCGGTGGCCGCCGTAGTCGAAGCGATACTCGCCGTCGCGCCCCTTGAAGGTCTGGGTGGCGCACATGCCGCCCACGACCGGCTCCTGCTCGAACAGGGTGACTGCAAAACCGGCCTGGCGCAGGCGCCAGGCGGCCATCAGACCGGCAGGGCCGGCGCCCAGCACCGCAATGTGCTTCTTGTTGTTGTCGTTCATGAGTGTTCCGAAACGGCGTGATAGCTGGGGGAGCGCGCCTGTGCGCGGCTCCCGAACAGAGTGTGATCCCCGGGCTCAGCCCCTGGTCGGGGCGGCGCTCCCTTGGGGGCGATAGCTGCGATGCCAGAGGGTGACAAAGATGATGAGGTAGCTTGCCCAGGTCAGCAATTGCAGGCCCGCCGGTGAGGCGTTGTAGCCAAACAGGGCGCGCAGGAAGGTGCCGAATACCCCCTGATCGTCGAGGATGTGGCTGATGTTGAAGACAGGCGTGGTCCAGAAAGTGATGACGTCCGCTGCCTGCAACATGTTGACGGCGGACGAGAGCAAGCCTGCTGCGATGATGATGATGAGCAGGCCGGTCCAGCGGAAGAAGGGGGCCAGCGCCACCTTGCGGGTGGATCGCAGCAGCCCCCACACCAGCACCACAGAGACCAGCAGCCCCGCCAGCGCCCCCATCAGCCCCTGGTGCAGATCCACCCCTTGCCCGGAGTAAACCAGGGCCGAGAAGAAGAGCACGGTTTCAAAGCCTTCGCGCATCACCGCCAGGAAGGCGAGCAGTACCAGACCAAACAGGTTGCCACCATCGATGGCGGCATCGATGCGCGCCGTCATGGCCCCCACCTGGGATTTGGCCTGTTTTTGCATCCAGATAGCCATATAGGTGAGCACCAGGGTGGCGAACATCAGGATCCCCGCCATCAGCAAATGGTTATAGCGCTCGCTCTCGAACTGGCTCACCACCACCTGGAACAGGAAGGCGACGACAAGGGAGGCGACAAGACCGAGGCCCACCCCCAGATAGATGAACTTGTTGTAGCGGCTCGCCCCCAGCTTGGCGAGGTAGGAGAGGCAGATGCCGACCAGCAGGAAGGCTTCCAGCCCCTCGCGCAGGGTAATGAGAAAACTTGCGAACATCAGGATTGAGGCTCCGTATCGGGCGTGAGGGGGAGGGGCTGCAGGGTCAGTTGCAGCCGATTGAGTTGCACTATGGGTGGCTCCGGCAAGCTCGGCTCGGCGGCGCGCACCGCATCATTGACCCACTTGGGGTAGGTGCGGAAATTGAGTCTGATATCGGCCTTGAAGGGCCCCCGGGCATCTGCGGGTAGCGGCCAGGCTTCATCGCGCCAGCCATCGGCCGGGATGCGGGTGTCTTCAAGGAGCTTGGCGTAGCGCCAGAACTTGAGCCCCACCGGCTTGCCCTCGGCATCGCCGAACACCTTTCTAAATAGCCGCGCATCCTCAGGGACGGCGCCGTTTACCGGCTGGCCGCTTTCAAGCACCAGCTTGCCGCTGGCGTCGGTGACGGTCAGCTCCAGCCAGAGTTCACGGAAATCGGCGACCCCGGTGGGCAGGGCGTGGCCGGCGCCGGTATTGGCGACTCTCACTATCAGCGCAGGTTGGCCACTATGGTTTTCAATGCGTGCCGAGAGGGTGGCGCTGGAGCGCAAGAGGGCCAGGCTCTCCTGCTCGAGCGTTGCACTCCTCAGCCCCACCAGCTGATGCTGGGCGCCGGTAAAGTTGTGGCGATAGAGTCGTTCTTTCACTGTGCCGTTTTCGGTGGACTGGCCCGCCACCGGCGCGCCGCCGTTGCCAGGTGTAGGGTTCATGTGGCAGTCGATGCAGGTGCGCCGTTTGGCAGGATCTTCGGCTTTGGCGAAGCTGGATTTTTCCCACTCGTCCCAGGTGTTGACGATATTGGCACCGGTGCCCGGGGCAAACTCGTTGTGGCACGACTTGCACAGGGCCGCGTCCCGGTAGAAATCCTTCTGGTAGGAGGCCTTGTGCATGGCGGGGCGGGCGTTGATCTGCCGCTCGGCCAGCCAGTGCTGGAGGCTGCCTCCCGGGGCATCCTCGAACACATAGCTCTCGCGGTCTTTCAAATTGACCGTAAAGGCGCTGTTGCCGCCGGCATCCTCGAGCCGGGTGATGCGATGGCAGAGCACGCAGCCGGTGCCTTCTTCCACCACGGGCTCGCCTTTCTGGTGGGCGGCAATGAGCGAGGCTCCGCCCTGCTCGAACATGTGGGAGCCCTTGGGCAGATCAGTCTGGCCGTTCATCACCTGCTGGGGCATGTGGCAGCCCTGGCACCACTGGCCGAAGGCTTCGCCCTCGGTTTCGCGGGCCAGTGCCTGCACCACCTTGTAGTAGGGGTGGGAGTTGCCCATCAGCCGGTGGTTGCTCTCGCTCCAGTCCTGGAACGCCTGTTGGTGGCAGTTCTGGCAGGAGGCGGAGTTGAGCCACTCCTTGGGATGAGTGGTCGGCGCCTTGGCAGGATCCCTGCGCGGGGCATCGAGCCTGAGCCAGTTGGCCAGATAGGGGAGGTTGCCATCACTGGTTACGAAAGCGTGCAGATCCTCCATCATCGCCTGCACCTCGGGCTGGGGCCTCGCGGGGTCGACCGGCTCGGCCCCATCGCGGGTGTCATGGCCCATGCCGCCCTGGGTCTGCTGGGTCATGCGCAGGTATTCGCCGATAAAGTCCCCCGCCACCATGTTGGCGAGGTTGGCGTGGCCGTTGATGGCATTGTCACCGCTCTGCTGGCGGTGGGCCGCCATCAGGTAGCGGTTGGTGAAGTTGAACCCGTCCAGATGGCAGGAGTTGCAGCTCATCCAGTTGTCCCCCGCCATGGGAAAGCGGCTGTTGGCGGCAGTGTTGCCCAGGTTGAACAATCGTTCACCGCGCTTGAGGGCTTTGGGGCGGGGATCGGTCTCTACCAGCTTGGCGAAGTGGGGCACATCGACGGTGACCCGGGCAAACGGGCCGCTGCCGCCGCTATTGAGGCGGGTGAGATCCTGCCCCATGACGTTGTGCACCAGGATGTGGTCGCCATCGATCAGCAGATCGCGCGGATTCTGGCCCGGCAGGTGACGCAAGAGCTGGGTCGCCTTGGCACCCCCCTGAAACTTCTTGCGGCGGTGGCGGTTGCTGTTCTGCTTGCCGCTGCGCGACAGGTCAAACACCAGCAAGTCTTCGGAACCCGCCAGGGTCAGGTAGACCCGCTTGCCATCGGCGGCGAAGCGCGCCGCGAACGGGTTGGAGACGATCTGGCTGCGGTTGCCGACGCTGGGCAGGTTGATCTGCAAGAAGAGCTGTTTTCTTTCATCGACCCGCTCCTTCTCTTCATCGAGATCGATGATGGAGACGGCCGGGAAGACGGTGCTCTGAAACTGGAAGGGGTGATCGAAGCTCCACAGTACATGAGGCAGCCAGGCCTCGCTGCCATCGGGGGAGAGGGCGATGCCGTCCAGCAGGCGCGGCAAGCCCTGGGAGTCGCTCGGGGTATCGCTGTGGGTTTCCGCCAGGGTGATGAGCTTGGGCTTGGGGAGGGTAGCGCCCTTCTCAAGTTTGGCGAGATCATAGATGGCGAGCTGGCCTGTCATGGCGTGGGTGAGCAGCAGGCGATCGTCGTTGGTCAATGCCAGCCCGCGGGGAGTCTCGGCGGTTTTTGCATCCAGCTGGAGGTTGCCCGCCCTGTCATAAGCCTGAAGGCGCCCTCCCTCGAACAGCGTGACCCAGAACCAGCGCCGCTTGGGATCGAAGATGACGCCGTAGGGTCTATGGCCGGTGGGGATCGCTTTTTCCTGCTCGAGATCATCATCCAAGAGCAGCAGGCGATCGCCGCTGTAATCGGTGACTAGCAGGGTGCCGTCATCGGCGCGGGCCAGCTGGCGCAGATCGCCCCTCAGTTGTGCCTCTTTGAGTCGCTTGCCGCTATCGCGCTCAAGCAGGGTGACCGAGCCGGCACTCTGGTTGGCGGTGACGAGGCGCGGGGCGCTCCCCTCGTCATAGGCAATCATGGCGGCGCCCATCTCCTGGGCCGAGGCGGTCACCAGCAGCAGGGCGGCCAACATCAGGGATAACAACAGCTTCAACATAAGATCAGGTGCGCCATTTCAAGATGGTCCAGCGCCAGGCGTGGCGCAGCACCAGGGGCGTCAACGCGAGGGCGCTCAGCCAGTGGGCCCAGCTGGCAAGGTCGCCGAGGCTGTCCCCCGGGGTGCCGTGCAGCACCAGCACCAGCCCGCTTGCCAGACAGACCAGCAGCAAGGCTTCGATGATGCGCCCCGTGGTGCGCAAAAAAGGCTTGCGGCTCTTGCGCAGCAGGCTGCGATGGGAGAGCCAGAAGGCGCCAAACAGCAGGGGAAACAGGGTGAGCGAGAGGGCGACGTGCAAAAACAGGTTCCAGCGCGCCAGGGACCAGGTCGGCGTCAGGGGTTCCCACAGCAGCAGACCGGAGAAAAACATCAGATAAAGGGCACCCTCGGCCGCCTGATGGTGATAGGCCAGCCATTGCCAGCATTGTCGTGGTGAGAGGGAAAGACTCGTCATGGGTGCTCCAGCTCCCGGGCGGTTCAGCCCGGGGCGAGCAAGTTTACAATGCAGTAAGGGTAATGAAAAGAGTTATCAATTCGGCTCTTGATGAATAGACCCTGAATGGCGCCGGGCCCTATTTGTGCTCCGCCAGCCGCTCGGTCACCGCATAGATAAGTGCCGCGGTGGAGAAGGCGAGGAAGACGATGACCGACCACTTCATCTCGATCTCGTTGCCGGTGCCGTCGTCGAGGAAGGCTTTGAGCACCTCGATGCCGGCGATGGTCACCAGAGAGTTGATGACGATGAGCTTGAGGGACGCGAAGTTGATCTTGCTGAGCCAGTTGTCGCCGAGGGCCGCTCGCTGCTCCGGAGTCTTGATGAACTGCACGTAGCCGCAGATGGCCACCAGGATCAGCATCTGGGCGACCAGCACGAAGTCCACCAGGGTGAGTACCCCCGTGATGAGATCCAGATAGTGGATGTCGATGATGTCGCGGCACAGCACATAGAGCTGCATGGCGAACTTCACCATCAGGAGGGCGACACAGATAAGGATGCAGACATAGAAGGGGAACATCATCAACCGGCTGCCGTTGAGCATGACGTTGAAGCGGCGCATGGGAAACTCCATCGAAAAGGAAGGCAGCCAGAATATCCGGAAAGAAAGGAGCGGGAAAGCGCCTTGGCGCCTCCCGCCCGGCCTAGAGGAGGAAGGTGGGAAGGCCCCGGAACAACTGCTGCAACCCCTCGCCCCAGGCCTTTCGCAGCGCCACGAAATGGGGGTTCTGTTCGGTGATGCGGTGCAGGTTCTCCGCCGAGAAGCTGCCCTCGTGATAGACCAGGGCATCCAGGGGCAAGCCCACCGACAGATTGCTGCGCAGGGTCGAGTCGATGGAGATGAGGGCGCACTGCAATGCGGTCTGAAGCGGCGTCTCATGGTGAATGATGCGATCGATGATGGGTTTGCCGTACTTGCTCTCACCAATCTGGAAGTAGGGGGTGTCGGCGCTCGCCTCGATGAAGTTGCCCTCCGGATAGATGTGGAACAGGCGGTGGCGCTCCCCCCGGATCTGCCCCCCCAGCAGGATGTTGCAGCCGAAGTTGATATGGCCCTGCTGCTGACCCCCATCCCGGCTGATGACGGTGCGTATGGTCTGGCCGATGAGGGCGGCAGCCTCGTAGAGGCTGGGGAGGGCAAGGAGCTCCTGCCCCTCCGTCAGCAGGCTGATGACGCTCTGGGTGGTGGCCAGATTGCCGGCGCTTTGCAGCACTATCACCCTGTCCTCCCGGGTGAAGAGGTGCAATTTGCGGAAGGTGGCGATGTGATCCACCCCCGCATTGGTGCGCGAATCGGACGCAAACACCATGCCGTCTTGCAGGCACATGGCGACGCAATAGGTCATGACCGCACTCCCGCCAGGACTCTCCCGGTCTTCATTGCTGCTGTCCATCCAGGCGGGTCACCTGCGCCTGGCTCTGCAACTGTTCGCACCCGCCGCCATAGCGCACGCCGCGCACCGGACAGGCATCCAGATAATCCATGCCGACCGCGAGCTTGAGGTGCTCGCTGGTGGAGCTGGTGAGGTTGGTGACGTCGAACGTGTGCCAGCGCTCCTCGATCCACACCTCGGCCCAGGCGTGCATCGCCACGTGGCTGTTGTCCTGGCTGTAAAGGTAACCGCTCACGTACCGGGCCGGCAGGCCGGCGTGGCGGCAGCAGGTCAGGAAGACATGGGTGTGGTCCTGACAGACGCCGCTGCCCGAAGCAAGTGCCTCGTCGGCGCTGAAGGTGGCATCCGTGCTGCCAGGTTGATAGGGCATCAGCACCAGGATGCGTGCCATCAGGCTCTGCAAGTCGGCCAGGGTCGGCGCCTCTGGCAGGCAGGCCTTCGCGAGATCCTGCAGGGCCGGGGTCGGGCGGGTGAGGGGGGTGGGCCTCAGGTAGCTCAGGGGAGAGATGAGGGAGGACTCCTCATCTTCCGGGGCGTCGTCGCAGATCTCCACCTCCCCGTGGGCGCGGATCAGGATCCCCTCGTGGGGGGACTCCAGGCTCAGCACGTGCAGTATGTTGCCGTAACCGTCCGTGGTGCAGGTGGCCTCCCCCGGCAGCTCCAGCTCCCAGGAGAGGATCTGCTGGCGGGCCGTGCTGTGAGGAGTCAGGCGCAGGTACTGGGTGCTGCGGCGCACCACGTCGGCATAGTGGTAGCGGGTCTGGTGATCGATGATGAGTCTCATAATACCTCCAGGTAGGCGGCGTGGATGCTCTGGCCGATGGCGCTGAGGAAATCACTCAGGTACTCCTGCATGCCGAGGGCAAAGACATCGTCGATGGCGCCATAGGTCAGATGTGCGTTGAGTATGGTGGTCAGGCGCCGGGGCGTCTGGCCGGCGTTGCCCTCGATCTGGGCCAGGATCAGCTCCATTTCGTCGAGACAGGCCCGCAGGGAGCGCGGTACTTCATTGCGCAGGATCAGCAGCTCGGCGATGGAGGCATGGGAGAGCGTCTTGTAGAGGGTCTGGTGGGCCTCGTAAGCGCCCACTGACCGCAACAGGGCGTTCCAGCGGTAGAACTCGCGCACGCTGTCCTCGTCCTCCCGGATCACCTGATACTTCACGGTCAGGATGCGTGCCGTGTTGTCGGCCCGCTCGATGAAGGTACCAAGGCGCAGGAACCAGAGCACGTCACCGCGCATGATGGTGCCATAGGTGGCGCCGCGAAACTGGTGGGAGCGTTCCTTGATCCAGTCGAAGAACTCCTGGGCCTGGCCGCTGGACAGCCCCGCCTGGCGGCGTCGGCGGATCTCTATCCAGGCGGCATTGATGCTCTCCCACACCTCACCGGGGATCTTGCCCCGCACGGCGTGGGCGTTGTCCCTGGCCATGCGCAGACAGCTGAAGATGCTGACCGGGTTCTCCTCGTCGAAGCAGAAAAATTGCAGCAGGTTCTCCATGTTCACCTGGCCGTAGCGGGCCAGGAAGGGCTCATGGGTGCCGCTGATGGTGAGGGGCGCCACCAGCTCGCTGTGATCGGCGTCGATGGAGGGCATCAGCGACATGGTCTGGGTGACGTCCAGCATGCGTGCCGTGTTCTCCGCCCGCTCCAGGTGGCGGGACATCCAGTAAAGTTCGCTTGCGGTGCGGCTCAGCATGGGCTGCCCTCCATGACCCAGGTGTCCTTGGTGCCACCGCCCTGGGAGGAGTTGACCACCAGAGAGCCTTCGGTGAGGGCGACCCGGGTCAGGCCGCCAGGTACCAGGCGCAGCTCCTGCCCCGTGAGGACGAAGGGGCGCAGATCGATGTGGCGGGGGGCGATACCGGCGTCGACGAAGGTCGGGCAGGTGGAGAGGGAGAGCGTCGGCTGGGCGATGTAGTTGTCCGGCCGAGCCTTGAGCAGCTCGCGAAAACGGGCCAGCTCCTCGCGGCTGGCGCAGGGGCCGATAAGCATGCCGTAGCCGCCAGCGCCATGGACCTCCTTGACCACCAGCTCCTCCAGATTTGCCAGCACGTGGGAGAGGGCAGCCGGCTCGCGGCACTGCCAGGTGGGCACGTTGTTGAGAATGGGATCTTCCCCCAGATAGAAGCGGATCATCTCCGGCACATAGGGGTAGATGGACTTGTCATCCGCCACCCCGGTGCCGATGGCATTGGCCAGCACCACGCCGCCGGCGCGGTAGACCGAGAGCAGCCCGGGCACGCCGATGAGGGAGTCCGGGTTGAAGGCGAGGGGATCGAGGAAGTCGTCGTCGATACGGCGATAGATGACATCCACCCTTTTCAGCCCCGTGGTGGTGCGCATCAGCACCTGACCATCCTTGACCACCAGATCCGCGCTCTCCACCAGCTCCACCCCCATCTGCTGGGCGAGGAAGCTGTGCTCGAAGTAGGCGCTGTTGAAGCGCCCCGGAGTCATCACCACCACGCAGGGGTTGTCCACCGGGCTGCTCTCGCGCAGGGTCTGCAGCAACAGGGCCGGGTAGCGCTCCACCGGGGCGATGGGCTGGTTGTGAAACAGCTCCGGGAAGAGGCGCATCATCATCTTGCGGTTCTCCAGCATGTAGGAGACCCCGGAGGGGGTGCGCAGGTTATCTTCCAGCACATAGTACTCACCGTCGTGGTTGCGGATGATGTCGACCCCTGTGATGTGGACATAGGTGTCCCGGTGCAGGTCGACCCCCTGCATGCAGGGCTGGTACTGGGCATTGGTGAGGATCTGGGCGGCCGGGATCACCCCCGCCTTCAGGATGCGCTGATCGTGATAGATGTCGTGCAGAAAGGCATTGAGGGCGGTGACGCGCTGGCGGATCCCCTTGTCCAGATGTTGCCACTCCCGGGCGGGAATGATGCGGGGAATGCTGTCGAACGGGATGAGGCGCTCGGCGCCGTCCCCGTCTCCGTAGACGTTGAAGGTGATGCCGACCCGGCGAAACAGCAGGTCGGCCTCTTCACGCTTGCGCTCTATGCTCTTCTCGTCGGTCTGGTGCAGCCACGAGAGGTAGGCGTGGTAATGATCGCGAAACTGGTTGTCGGTGAGCAGCATCTCGTCGTAACAACCAGGTCCGGGGGGCTTGATGGGCAGCATAGGCAACTCCTTGTGACGTCCCTGCGTACATCACAAAGTGCAAGGGCTGTGCCAGCCAATTGAGTCGCTATCGAGGCCAGTGTCAGTAATTTTTCATTCAAAAATCATATGGATGACTTTTATGTCATCACGGGGCAAGGCAGGGCGCACCAGAGTGGTACCCCATAGAGGGTAAGCCTGCGCCATCTTGTGGCAACAGGCCATGAGGGCAAGGGACGGGCGCATCGGGATGCGGGGGCGGAAGGCGAGCGCCCTTGCCCCGAGGTGGGGCAGGGGGATAAGAAAGAACCCGACCGATGGCCGGGCTTGGGGGGATTCAGGCACCGGGAGTGGAGGGGCGGCATGCTGGTCCCAACGTTCAACCTTCTGGTTGGGGGATCATGCAGGGACGGGGCCAGGGCAAACCAGGCCGAAGCCAGGTCCGGGCTGCCCAGCGGCGTCGCGGCCATGAGGTCATGAACGTCAAACTCGTCCGGCACGCTGGCGGCGTGATGTTCCCAGACATGATCCAGCGTGGCTTCCTGCCGTGCGGGCAGGGCGGCAATCTCGGCGGGGCTGCACAGTCCGTGGTGCAGGAGCTGGGGAGCATAATCGAGCATGAGCTGCTCCCGGCAGGCCGTGCGGATGTCGTCCCTGCTCCCCAGGTGACGCAAGGCTTCCAGGTTGCCAGCAAGCCAGCCGAGGCGGGCTGCTTCACAGCCGAGGTCGTGCCAGGCGGCCAGTTTGTCCGTCGCGTCGGCCAGTTGCTGATTCATCTGTCGGCGCATCCGCAGCAGCAGTTGGCCCAGGGGGGTGCCGTCATCTAGGGATTCATCAGGCCAGGCCAGAATATCCTTCGCCACCTTCATCAGGACGGGCATGCTGTCTCCCTCGGCGGTGCCGACCAGATCGCACAGTTGCAGGGTAGGGGCGATGCGATTTCGCAGGAATTTTCCCTGGGCACCACACCGCTGCATGCAGTGTTGCAGAGAGGTTCGCATCAGTTCGACGGCGACGGCCTTGACCAGGCCTGCGTCGGTCTGAAAGCGGGAGGAGTGCCGTCCATCCGGCAAATGTCGTTGCTTTATCCCTTCGTACAGCGCCATGGCGGCCAGCCCCGTCACATAGGCACGAGTCAGTATCTGGCGGTGCAGGGCATGGTGCGCCAGCGGTATGACCCGCCCGTTGTGGGCGTGCAGCGGTCGTTGCTGCGCGTAGTGAATGGCCAGTGCGAGGCTCAGTTTCAAGCCGGGGATCAGGGAGGCGGTCAGCACCAGTTTTCCCCACTCAACACGGCGCAGGGAGCTGAAGAAAATGTCGCGTTGGCTGGCAAGACGAGAGTGAAAGATGCCCCCTGCACTGATGTCGTGCTCATGACCCCTGAGCCATGCCCAGCGGGGGAGCGCCATCTGCTCGAAGGTGATGATGGCGTGATCTACCACGTCGAAGTAGGGGAGATCGAGCACGTCCGGGCTGGAGACGCTGACCCCCTGACACAGTGCGCCACGGGTGTCCCGGCAGGGCACCAGAAAGGGATGAATGCCACAGTCTTGCTCGCCGACCCACAATCTGGCCATCACCACGCTGCTCTTGGGTTGCCCTTCCAGGGCGATGTAGGGCATGAACTTGGCGGCATGCCGATGGGGGGTATGGAGGATAAAACCGTCAGTGGCACTGTCGTAGCGGACTTCGGTTGCCATGCTCATGGCATTGTTGCCACAACCCAGTTCGGTGACCAGATAGAGCCCGTGAGTGCGCAGGGCCAGAGCCTCCTCAATCTGGCCGATGATCTCCGGATGGTGCCGATCCCCCAGCTCCAGCAGCGTGCCGAGATAGAGATTGTAATGACTGGCCAGCAAGGGGCAGAGCCCCCCTTGCCGGGTCAGGCAGGGAGACTCCATCAGGGTGAGGAGGGGGGCCAGGTCGTCAACGATATCCTCTTGCCCGAGTGCAGCCGTGCTGGCGACAGTGTGGAAAATCCGGTAGATGGCCCGGGTCCGTTGTGCCTTCTCGAGATGATGGAGATCGGGGAACAGGGTGTCGTTGAGTGCCAGGGTATGCAGGCGACTGGCCAGTGAAGCAGGGTGTGACATGATGGCTCCTTGACTGGATAGATCCAAATGGTCCTTTTTGAATCAATCATAGTCTTTGGGATCTCTGTGACACCCTGGTGACGCGCCTAGGGACGAGTAAGGGTCGTCATCGAAGGCCATGGGGAATCAGGAAAGCAAGCAGGTGGCGGTTTGGCGCGCCATCGGGCAGGGGGGGGGCCGTGGACAGGCCCGGAAGAGCAGATATGAAAAAGCCCAGCCAAAAGGCTGGGCTTTAAAATGTGGCTCCCTCGACAGGACTTGAACCTGTGACATACGGATTAACAGTCCGCCGTTCTACCGACTGAACTACGAGGGAATTGGCTCCTCCTACTGGACTTCATTCATTTATCAACGGATTGGGATAACCGCCGAGCCGTCGCGTCCGTCGAGATTTTGTAGCCATCTGTCATCCAGCCTGACCGGATATAGTCCGGAGAATTGTTGCTCCGGAGATAGATATTGCTGCTCAGATGAGCGGTAAAGGAAACGATAGAAACAACTAGGAGGTCCGGATAGGGACCTGAACTGGGATGTCGTGAATGCCATAAAGTAAAAAGGCCCCTGCTGTCACGCAGGGGCCTTGGTGGTTACTCTTCTCGCTTGGGTTTCGCGGTTCGCCGCTCAAATTTAACGGGGGGGTAGCGTTCCTCCAGTAGGTCGTACAAGGCATTGAGCACCTGCACTCGCCCCTTGCACTTGAGGTTGTATGTCCAGGCTTTCAACCGTGCCTCCTCACTGTTGCCGAAGTGGTTGACGAACAAGGTCCCGAACAAGACCCAGAGCTCGTCAACCCTGTATGTTTTTTTGATAGTCTTGAGCTTACTGGACTTGAACCAGTGACATACGGATTGGGATAACCGCCGAGCCGTCGCGTCCGTCGAGACTTTTTAGCCATTTATGATCCCGCTTGAGCGAGCTTGAAGATAAGTCCCAAACGTTTCCCATGTGATATTGATCAGATGTCTTATGGTTTGCGCTTGCCCAAATGATGAACTGCGTTAGTCTGTCGCGCATCATCTGTAAAAAGGATAATAAAATGAATGTCATACAGCAGCAGGCTGTCGCACTTCTTGAAAACGTGGCTCGCTGGGCTGAGGTCACTCGTCGAGCGAAATCTCTCTATCAGGCCGAGCTGGCACCAGATTTCAGCCTGATGGACTGGTTAAAGAATGATGAACTAGCACTTTCACGTTATCTATGTTTTTTACTATCCCCTAATGAAAGTCATGGGCAGTCAATATTGTTTCTAAAAGGATTTACCCATCTCATTGAAAAGACGGGGCACAGTAGCCCTATAGTTGCTAAAGATTGCCTTTATAAAGCCAGAGTAGATTATGAAGTTACTATCGAAAATGGCAGAAAAATAGATCTTTTGTTGACAACGTCAGAAGGTGTTATTGCTATAGAAAATAAGCCATGGGCTGAGGATCAAGAGAACCAATTAAGAGACTATGCACAATGGCTAAATAAACTGGAGAGACCATGGAAATTAATCTATTTATGCAATCATGAACCCGGTGAATGGACTCTTCCGAATGACACGCCAGACTCTCTGAAAAAGCATATTTTGACAATATCTTGGTATGATGTCATCGAATGGCTAGGCGATTGTTTATTGTACGTTCGGGCAGGCGCCGTCAGAATATTCGTTGAGTCACTAATTAAATACATAAATCAATCAATTAACGGAGAATTTATTGTGGATAACAACGATGAATTATCTGAAATCATCCAAAAAGATAGTAATACTATAGAGTCTGCATTTCTGATTTATAACCAGATAGAAAGTGTGCGTAAAAAGTTATATGAAAAGTTGATTTCAGACTTGAATAAAAAACTGATTCCATATGATTTAAAAATTAAATTTACTGATGTAGATACATCTAGTCGATGGGCTGGATTTTATATACCTTTAAGTTCTAGTGATATTTATTGTCTTTGCTGGGAGTTTGACCGAGCTAACTTTAATGGTTTGTACTTTGGCATATCAGGAATAAGTAAAAAAGAAGGCAAGACTGCTAACATCTCAGCAGCTATGTCAGAACTTTTTCCTCATATGCAAGGTAAATCAAATAAATATTGGTCATGGTGGAGTTGGGACCTCGATCCTCAGGGGAAAAATAGGATCCCTCAAAACTGGGGAAATGATGGCACGGTCTGGGCAAAGCTTGGTGAACGTGATGAAGACAGTATCTTTGCTGCACTGTATGAAGTGATAATTACTATTCACGAAAAACGGAATATGAAGCTATTTACGTAGGGATGAATAATTGATAAGCCACCGCAGACCCCTGGAAAATGTGAGCAACTCCTGTGAATCATTAGAGCATCGGGGAGCAGGGGGCATTCCCCATAGTGGCAATCACCTATATCAATAAGGTATTGATCTACTAAACAATTTGAGATGGTGAGCTAGCTGAGATCTCTTTGCCGGTTCGCAAACCCTGAAATTAGGAGCCATTGGTAACATCAGATAGAAAAAACGCCAGCCCCGAAGGACTGGCGTTGATACTTTAATCATTTTATCCCAGTAGAGATTCTGTTACATCGTCGATTTCCTCACAAGATTGATCTTCTAGCGACGGTTGTGTCGGGGTGACGGACTGAGCCGCCACGTCGTCGCCATCGTCACGACTTTGGTTAGCTTTTGGCTCGAACCAGACCTTGTAGTTCCGGTCAGTTGCCCGTCCTCGAATGGCTTGCACTCCGTTGCTGGTAAGGGCGTCTAAGAGCACTGGTAGCTTTCGAGACATCGCTGCTGCATTTTTGGGCATGTCTGACCCAAGACCGACAGCCGTTTGGGCTTCCAAAGCGCTGAGCAACTCATGAGGAGTTCCTCGCCAAGGATCGGTCTTGGAGTAGCGCTTCGCGAACATGGACAAGGAAACGAAGAGGGAGTCATCTACCACCCCTGCTACTTTTGCTTGTTCAACGTTCTGCTTGTATGCCTCTTGAAGTACCCCTGCTTGTTGGCCAAGTACCGCCTCCACGCCAGCAACCCAGAAGGAGAAGTCCGCCATGCGGCTCCGATAGAGAACCTTGGCGGAGCCTTTCGCGGTAATGATCTTGGCTGTTAATACATGCAATGTGTAAATTAAGGAAGGTAGCTGCTCCTCGAGTTTTGCCGACAATTCAGATTCTGAGCATCTCGCTTCATCTGGTATCGGCTTGAGAGCGATATTGAGACATCGACTAACTAGGTCGCTTTCCGTCACAAAAGTATGGATACCGTTCAATACAAGAGCGCAGCGCATCTCCATGCTGAACTCTTCACCATCCGTGTATAGTTTACGACCAGCAAGAGACCCGCCAGTGGCGACGACACAGAGGCCATCGCTTAGTTCCTGACGTATAAATCGCAGGTTATCGTAAATCAGCACATGGTTATTCTGAGATGAAATTGCAATATCTTTGATGTTTTTTTGCATTGCTTGGCTCATGTACAGAACCTTAAGCGGCAAGCGAATTAATAATACCGTCTAACGTGTTGTTTTGCTTGGATTTTCTCTGCCTA
>NZ_JAPCJD010000033.1:0-49206 GCF_027707845.1 Aeromonas sp. QDB14
ATCCGGAACTAGTGATTGGTTCCGGATTGTCCTACAGCAGAAGGATCGGTCAATGGATCCTTAACTGATCAGCATTGTCACCAGGGTGAGCCTTTCTACCTGACCAGCAGGAAAATCAGAACGGACCGCGACTGCCACCACCGAATCCGGGGGGCAGCATGTTCTTCATCTGGCCCATCATCTTGCGCATGCCGCCCTTGCCGGACATTTTCTTCATCATGCGCTGCATCTCGGTGAACTGCTTGAGCAGCTTGTTCACATCCTGGACCTGCATGCCGGAGCCCGCAGCGATGCGGCGCTTGCGGGAGCCCTTGATGAGATCGGGATGGGCACGCTCTTTCGGCGTCATGGAGCTGATAATGGCCTCCATCCGCACGGTGAGCTTGTCATCCATCTGATCCTTGATGTTGTCCGGCAGGCCGGACATGCCAGGCAGCTTGTCGAGCATCCCCATCATGCCACCCATGTTGCGCATCTGGGCCAGCTGCTCACGGAAGTCTTCCAGGTCGAAGCCCTTGCCACTCTTGACCTTGCTGGCCAGCTTGGCCGCCTTCTCTTTATCGACGTTGCGCTCCACCTCTTCGATGAGAGAGAGCACATCCCCCATACCGAGGATGCGGGAGGCGAGACGATCCGGGTGGAACGGCTCCAGCGCGTCGGTCTTCTCGCCCATACCGATGAACTTGACCGGTTTGCCGGTGATGTGGCGCACCGACAGTGCGGCACCACCGCGGGCATCACCGTCTGCCTTGGTAAGGATCACACCGGTGAGCGGCAGCGCCTCGTTGAAGGCCTTGGCGGTATTGGCAGCATCCTGGCCTGTCATGGCATCCACCACGAACAGGGTTTCGACCGGCTTGATGGTGGCGTGCAGATCCTGGATCTCCGCCATCATTTCACCATCGACGTGCAGACGACCGGCAGTATCGACGATCACCACGTCATAGAACTTCTTGCGCGCCTGATCGATGGCAGCAGTGGCAATGGCGATCGGTTTCTGGCTGGCATCACTCGGGAAGAAGTCGACACCGATGTCGCCCGCAAGGGTCTCAAGCTGCTTGATCGCCGCCGGACGGTAGACGTCCGCACTGACCACCAGCACCTTCTTCTTGCTGCGCTCCTTGAGCAGTTTGGCCAGTTTGCCGACCGTAGTGGTCTTACCGGCCCCCTGAAGACCTGCCATCAGGATGATGGCCGGCGGCTGGGCAGCCAGGTTGAGCTGTTCGTTGGCCTCCCCCATCACGGTGACCAGTTCGCCATGGACGATCTTGATGAAGGCCTGGCCCGGGCTAAGGGATTTGGCCACTTCCTGGCCCACGGCTCGTTCCTTGACGCGCGCCACGAAATCGCGCACCACCGGCAAGGCGACGTCCGCCTCGAGCAACGCCATGCGGACTTCGCGCAGGGTATCCTTGATATTCTCTTCGGTCAGACGGCCGCGGCCGCTGACGTTGCGCAGGGTGCGCGAGAGTCGTTCAGTCAAATTCTCAAACATGACGCTTTCCGGTTCTTGGCGTGACACTGGGGGCATTATACCCCGGTCAGCACTCTAGGGACGATTACTCGCCGCTTGCCGCGGCGGCCTGCCATCGAACGGGCAGGTCAACAAATGGAGGGCAGTATACCCCAGTCAACGCCGGAGGACGATTATTCGCCGCACGGTGACCATCAACGCCTACTTATATGTGGGCAGTTAGCCTCTGGCACAACTGGCGAGCATATCTTGTGCAAGGTATACTGCCCCTCTTATCCATAAAGCTTGTTTGACAACGACCTGGTTATGATCGTGATCTCTGTTCTGGCCCTGGCGTTTTACCTGCTGGCCATCATCGCCTCACTGCACATGCTGCTCAGCGCCAAGCCCGTCGGGCAAGTATCGCTGTTCGCCTGTGTCGGCCTGGCCCTGACCGCCCATGGCATGGCGGTGGGCAGCGAAGTGCTGGTCACCCATTCCGGCCAGAATCTCAGCATGTTGAACGTGGCGTCCCTGGTCAGCCTTATCATCAGCTGCTTCATGACCTGCGTCACCCGACGCTTCAACGGCTGGATCCTGCTGCCCGTCGTCTACAGTTTTTCAGCCCTGCTGCTGGCGGCCAGCGCGCTCATTCCCGGGCGCTACATCACCCATCTGGAAGCGCACCCCCAGTTGCTGCTGCACATAGGCCTCGCGCTGATGGCCTATTCGGTACTGATGATCGCCTGCTTGTTTGCCCTCCAGCTTGCCTGCCTGGACAGGCAACTGAAATCCAGAAAGATCAGTCACCTGCCAGCCATGCCACCCCTGATGACGGTGGAGAAGCGCCTGTTTCAGCTCATTTCCGCAGGTCTGCTGCTGCTGACTCTCTCCATCGCATCCGGCCTGTTCTTCCTGGAAGACATGTTTGCCCAGGGCAAGTCCCACAAGGCCATCCTCTCTATCCTGGCCTGGTGCGTCTACGCTCTGCTGCTCTGGGGTCACCATACCCGTGGCTGGCGCGGCCGCAAGGTCATCATGCTGAGCCTCATCGGCAGCTTCATCCTGACACTGGCCTATTTTGGCAGCCGCTTCGTCAAGGAAGTGCTGCTTAGCTGACACACGCACATTCCCCAACCACCCTTACAGGAGCCCTTCTTGGACAGTATCTCAACGAGTACATTGCTGATTGTTCTCGTTATCTTGATCCTTTTGTCAGCCTTCTTCTCCAGTTCCGAAACCGGTCTGATGTCGCTCAACCGCTACAAGCTGCGGCATCTGGCCCAGACCAAGCACAAAGCTGCCCGCCGGGTCGAGAAGCTGCTGGCCAGGCCGGACCGCCTGCTTGGCCTCATTCTCATCGGCAACAATCTGGTCAACATCCTGGCCTCCGCCATCGCGACCATCGTCTGCATCCGGCTGTTCGGGGATCTCGGCGTCGCCATTGCCACCTTCGGGCTGACCCTGGTGGTGCTGGTATTCGGGGAAGTCACCCCCAAGACACTGGCGGCCATGTTCCCCGAGCGGATAGCCTATCCTGCCTCCTGGATCCTCAAGGGGCTGATGGTGCCGTTCGCTCCCCTTGTCTGGCTCATCAACAGCATCACGAACCTGCTGCTGAAACTCTTGCGTCTAGAGCACAACAAGGATGACTCCCTCAATTCCGAAGAGCTGCGCACCATCGTCAACGAGGCGGGCAATCTCATTCCCAAGCACCACCAGGAGATGCTGATAAGCATCCTGGATCTCGACAAGATGACGGTGGAGAACATCATGGTCCCGCGCAGCGAGATCTCCGCCATCGACATCAATGACGACTGGAAGATCATACTGCGCCAGCTGGCCCACTGCGCCCACACCAAAATCCTGCTCTATCGCGACAACATCGATGACGTCGTCGGCTTCCTGCACTCACGGGATGCCCTGAGACTGGTCGCCCGGGATCAGTTCAGCAAGTCCAGCCTGCTGCGGGAAGTCGACCCCATCTATTTCATCCCCCAGGGGACCCCCCTCAACGTGCAGTTGGCCAAGTTCCAGCGCAACAAGGAGCGAATTGGCCTTATCGTCGACGAATATGGCGATATTCAGGGGCTGATCACCCTGGACGACATCCTGGAAGAGATTGTCGGTGACTTCACCACCTCCATGACACCGACCCCGAGTGACGAGATCCATCCCCAGCCGGACGGCTCCTTCCTGGTCGAAGGCTCCGCCAGCATCCGCGAGCTGAACAAGGAGATGGACTGGCACCTGCCCATGGACGGCCCACGGACCCTCAATGGCGCCATCCTGGAGTACCTTGAGGAGATCCCCCAACCCAACATCAGTGTCAGGCTGGCGGGCTACCCTATCGAGATTCTCGAAGTGGAGAACAACATGGTGAAGATGGCGAGGATCATGCCGCACCTGTACCGGGACGATTCAGGGTACGAGGATTGAAAAAAGGCTGCCAATGGCAGCCTTTTTGTTTCACTCGCTCTCGTCATCCGGCTCCAGCACCAGAGTGGGGATGAGCTCACCGAACACCTGCTGCAACTCGTCACGGTTTGCCAGCAAATCCTGCAGCGTATAGCCATCCATCACCGCGAGGAAGGCGTTCATCGCCTCCTTCAAGGCACTTTTGAGCAGACAGACGGAGACGATATGGCAGACCGGGGAGCTGCAGTCGATCCCGTCCAGATTGCCTTCCAACGCCCGGATCACTTGCCCGATATTGATCTCGTCGGGGGAGCGCGCCATGCGGATGCCACCATTCTTGCCACGCTGGGACTGCAGATAGCCCAGTTTTACCAACTGGTTCACCACCTTCACCATGTGGTTGCGGGATACGTCGTACAAGGCGGATACCTTGGCCACGCTCGACAGTTCCCCCTCCGGCAGGGTGGCCAGATAGAGCAGGGCTCTCAATCCAAAATCGGTATAGCTCGTTAGTCTCATAGTGCCTGTAGCGCCTAGCGCGAAGAATTGATGATTGATCCAGATCAATTAAACATTTAGGATGCAACTTAATAAGTGACATTCCAGATGTTCAATTAGAAAGGACCTCCTATGTTAGACCAAGCCACCATCGCCGTCATCAAGAGCACCATTCCTTTGCTCGAATCGGCGGGCCCTGACCTCACACGGCACTTTTATCAGCGCATGTTCAGCCACAATCCCGAGTTGAAGGATGTCTTCAACCTGGCTCACCAGCGTAGCGGGGGACAGCCCTTGGCACTGTTCAGTGCGGTGGCGGCCTATGCCAGGAACATCGACAATCTGGGCGCACTGGCCGGAGCCGTTGAACGCATCGCCCACAAACACACGGGTTTCCTGATCCAGCCGGAACAATATCACATTGTGGGTAGTCATCTCTTGGCCACGCTCAAAGAAATGGGTGGCAACGCTGTCACGGAGGAGGTACTTACCGCCTGGGGCAAGGCTTACGGTGTGCTGGCCGACATCTTTATCGGCCGGGAGAGCGAGCTCTATCGGGAGAAGGCAAGCCAGGACGGTGGTTGGCAGGGAACCCGCCCTTTCATCATCAAGGAGAAGCGTCAGGAGAGTGAACTCATCACCTCTTTCGCCCTGGCCCCCCTCGATGGCAACCCTGTCTTGCGTTTCAAACCGGGGCAATATCTCAGTATCAAGCTGGTTCATCCCGCCCTCGAGCATCAGGAGATCCGCCAGTACTCCCTCTCGGACGCCCCCAATGGCCGCGACTACCGCATCAGCGTCAAGCGCGAACCCAGGGGTCAGGCCTCCAACCTGTTGCATGATCATCTTCACATAGGTGACACGGTCGACATCATGCCGCCGGCCGGCGACTTCTTCCTGCAAGAGGAGCCAGACACGCCCGTGGTGCTGATCTCCGCCGGGGTCGGCCTCACCCCCATGCTGAGCATGCTCAACCACTTGCTGGCCGAGGGCCCGGATGTGGATATTCGCTGGCTTCACGCCTGCGAACACGGCGCCCACCACGCGTTCAGGGACGAGATCCGGGCAAAGAGCAGGCAACACGGGAAACTGGAGAGCCGGATCTGGTATCGGGAGCCGGGGGAGCAGGATGTCAAAGGAGAGGATTACGACTTCAGCGGCACTCTGGCACTGGAGCAGGTCACCGACCTCATTCCGGCCGACGCCCACTACTATTTCTGCGGCCCTGTCCCGTTCATGAAGGCAGTCAAAGCTCAGTTGGAGAATGTGGGCGTGCCTGCCGAGCGGATGCACTACGAGGTCTTCGGCCCCCATCAGGGCCTCTGATCCCTCCCCTGACCGGGAGAATGCACAAGGCCCACAAGCACAGCTTCGTGGGCCTTGTCATATCAAAGCGGACTATCAGGACTCAGTGCATCGCCTTGGCACGGGCGATGGCATTGGCGGGCATCCGGTTGCCGAGCCGGCTGAGCAGGCTCGCCGCCTTCTGGTGCATGGCCTTGTCGCCGATGACGGCGCCGTGCAGCCAGTGATACGCCTCCTCGTAATCCAGTGGACTCCCCATGCCCTGCAGCAACATCTCCACCCACTCCATCTGTGCCCGTAAGAAGCCGAGGCTCGCGGCTTCCCGCATCAGGGTCTCGGCCCGCACCAGATCCTTCTGAACCAGGATCCCCTTCCAGTAATAGCGGCCAAGCTGTTCCAGCGCCGGCGCCAGCCCCTGGTTGGCGGCCTCCCACATGTACTGCACCCCGATCTGGGCATCCGGCTTGGTGCAAATTCCCCAGGCCAGCATGTCTCCCCAGAGGAACTGATAGGCAGGGATCTTCATCACCGAGGCCCGCGCCTCGATATCCTGGGTGAGCTGGCACCTGTCCTGCTTCACCCGGGCCAGATGGCGCCCCTGCTCTATCCAGTTGAGCAGTTCGTCCTGGCGATAAAGCGGCACGGCCTGCAACTCTCCCGCAGCAGCGGATGCCTGCGTCGTCGCCCTGGGCAGCGGCGCAGCTGCCGGTGCGGACGGTACAGGTGCGGATGCGGATGGCGCCTGGGCTGAAGCTGCTGACACAGGGAGGGATGGCGTGGCGACAGAAGAGGCTGGCGTCAGGGCTGGCTGGGCCGATGATGAGGCCGGTGACAAGGGTGCAGACGCCGCGGATGGCGGCGCGGCTGCAGCCGCCACCGCCTGGGTGGACGCGGCGGCCGAGGTGGACTCCGCCCCCTGCAAGGGGAAGCTGCACACACCGATAATGGCGATGAGGGTTCTTGGTTTCATCATAGGGATCTCCTGCTGCCTTCTGTTATCGGCAGCCAGGGCCATCTCCTTAGCCCGCTACACCCAACCCCGAAAATGACAAAGGGGAGCCTGGGCTCCCCTTGCGATCGACGCAGAGACTTACTTGACGAAGTCGACGCCCAGCTGGATGTCAGCCTTCAGGGTGGCCAGCATGCTGTCCATCGCTTCCTGCTCGAAGGCGCTCAGCTTGCCGTAGTCCAGCACGGTTTCGACACCGTTCTTGCCGAGCAGCACCGGCTGCGCGAAGAAGGTGGCGTGCTCACCGTTGCCTTCCACATAGGCACACTCGATGACGTTGGCTTCCCCTTGCAGACCCTTGATGAGCGACAGACCGAAACGGCAGGCTGCCTGACCCATGGAGAGAGTGGCGGAACCGCCACCGGCCTTGGCTTCCACCACTTCGGTACCGGCATTCTGAATGCGCTTGGTCATGGCAGCCACTTCCTCAGCGGTGAAGCTGGCGCCTTCAACCTGGGAGAGCAGCGGCAGAATGGTCACGCCACTGTGACCGCCGATCACGTTGACGCGTACCTTGTCAACGTTCAGGCCCTTGGCTTCGGCCACGAAGGTCTCGCCACGGATCACATCCAGGGTGGTCACGCCGAACAGACGACGCTTGTCATAGACACCGGCTTTCTTCAGCACTTCGGCGGCGATGGCGACCGTGGTGTTGACCGGGTTGGTGATGATGCCGATCAGTGCTTTCGGGCAGGAAGCAGCACACTTTTCCACCAGATTCTTGACGATACCGGCGTTGATGTTGAACAGGTCGGAACGGTCCATGCCGGGCTTGCGCGCCACGCCGGCAGAGATCAGCACGACATCGGCGCCGACCAGAGCCGGGCTCGGATCTTCACCGCAGAAACCTTTTACTTTCACGTCAGTCGGGATATGGCTCAGGTCCGCCGCCACGCCCGGAGTGACCGGGGCAATGTCATACAGGCTCAGTTCGGAACCGGCAGGCAGGCGGTTTTTCAACAGCAGAGCGAGGGCTTGGCCGATGCCACCGGCGGCACCCAGAACGGCAACTTTCATGATCAACTCCATGTCTAAGCGTAGGTTTAAGGTTGTTTCTAGTTGGGTTAATGCTGATTCTTATTGTGCGCCTCACCTTAAAGGATCCCCTCCTAAAAAACAATCTGATAACAGTTGTAATCACGGGTTCTGTGAGCCAGGGAACAAGCGGCGATGAAATCGGAGAGGAATATGCGATAAATGAGAGGAAAGACACAGATTTCCTGTGTCCTCCTCACCATTAAGAGGTAAATGTGACTGCTTCAGGACTGGAAAGCCAGTGCCCGACGCTCACACCAGCGGAAACCAATTGTTAACAATCCATTCATGGTCAGATAGAGCGCTCCGGCCACGGTGAACACAGCCAGGGTGTCATAGGTCTGGGCATTGAGACGCTGGGCCAGCCCCATGATGTCCATGATGGTAATGGTGCTCGCGAGCGAACTCCCCTTGAGCACCAGGATCACCTCGTTGGAATAGGCGGGGACCAGCCGACGGGCGGCATGGCGGGTCTTCATCCACAGGGTCTGTCCGGCCGAGAAGCCGAGCGCACGGCAGGCCTCCACTTCACCGGCGGGGATGGCGTCGAGCGCCCCCTTGAATAGCCGGGTGGAGTAGGCTGCGGTATTGAAACCGAGCGCCAGCACGGCGCAGAACCAGGGTTGCTTGAGCAGCGGCCAGAGCAGCCCCGCCTTGAGCCATTCAAACTGGCCAGGCCCGTAGTAGATGAGGAAGATCTGGATGAGCAGCGGCGTACCGGTAAAGACCAGTACCCAGAGCTGCACCAGCTGGGTCGCCACCGGAATGCGACGCTCCAGCACCCAGGTCATGCCGGCCGCCATCAGCACGCCCAGCAACAAGCTGAACGCGGTGAGCTGCAGGGTGATCGCCAGCCCTCCCAGCAGGGTCATCAGGTAATCCTGCATGGTCAGCCTCCGTAACGGCGGGTATAGCGGGACGCCTGCTTCAATCCGAATTCACTCACCAGACTGATGGCCAGATAGATGAGGGCGGCAGCGGCGTACCAGGTGAAGGGTTGATAGGTGCTGGCCGACGCCATCTGTGCCTGACGCATCATCTCGTTCACCCCGATGAGGGAGACCAGGGCGGTGTCTTTCAGCAGCACCAGCCACTGGTTGCCGAGCCCGGGCAGGGCGTGACGCCAGGCCTGGGGCAGCACGATGCGAAAGAAGGTGTGCCCCTTGCCCAGGCCGAGCGCCTGCGCCGCCAGCCGCTGCCCAGGGGGCACCGCATTGAGGGCGGCACGCAGGGTCTGGGTGGCGTAGCTCGCAAACAGCAGGGAGAGCGCCAGCACACCGCAGGCGAACGGGCTGAACTCCACATACTCCCCGGTGATGAGGAACAGCACCTGGGTCGAGCCGAAGTAGATGAAGAGCACCACCAGCAACTCGGGCAGACCACGGATCAAGGTGGTCAGGGTGGCCACGGGCCACACCAACGCACGCTGCTTGCTCAACTCAGCCGCACTGAATGCCAGTGCCAGCACCATGCCACCGGCCAGGGATGCCAGGGCCAGCCCGAGGGTCATCCAGGCTGCATCCAACAACAGGCTCAACATGGCTTACTGCGCGAAGTACTTGTCATAGATCTTCTGATAGGTGCCGTTGGCCCTGATCTCGGCCAGCCCCTTGTTCAGCTGGGTCAGCAGTTCCTGGTTGCCCTTGGCCACCGCGATGCCAAAACCGGTACCGAAGTACTTGGCGTCGGTCACCGGGGTACCAACCACGGCGTATTCCTTGTGCTGCTTGAGCCAGTCGGCGGCCACCGCCGTATCGGCAAACACGCCGTCAGTGCGGCCATTCATCATGTCGAGGAAGGCGCTCTGGTAGCTGGCGTAGGGCACGGTCAGCAGACCCTTGCTCACCCAGTTGTCCACCAGATAGGACTGGTGGGAGGTGCCGTTCTGCACGCCGACTGTCTTGTCCACCAGATCGTCCGGCCCCTTGAAGGTCTCTTTCTTGGCGACGAACACCGCGGAGTTCTCGTAATAGATATCGGAGAAGTCGACCTGGGCGGCCCGCTCCGGCGTCACGTCCATGGCGGCGATGACGGCATCATAGCGACGGAACTTGAGGCTGGGGATCAGGCTGTCGAAGGCCTGGTTGTGGAAGCTGCACTCCAGCTTGGCCTGCTCGCAGACCGCGCGGGCCAGATCGATGTCAAACCCCTGGAACTCGTTCTTGTCATCCAGGTATTCGAACGGCGCATAGGTTGCCTCGGTGGCGAACTTGATCTCTTTGGCCAGCACAGAAGTGCTCAGCAGACCCATGGCGGCGATCAGCAACAGACTCTTTTTCATGACAGCTTCCTTATCGACTCAATATCAATGCATCAAGAATTCGGCAAACCGGCTGGTTTGCGGGGACTGGAAGATGGCGGCGGTGCCGGATTCGATGATCCGCCCCTTCTCCAGATAGATCACCTGACTGGCCACCTTGCGGGCGAACTCCACCTCGTGGGTCACCACCACCTGGGTGATGCCTGTCTGGCTCAGGGTGCGGATGATCTCCGCCACCTCTTTGGTAATTTCGGGATCCAGGGCAGCCGTCGGTTCGTCAAACAGCAGCACCTGGGGATCCATCATCAGGGTCCGGGCAATGGCGACCCGCTGCTGCTGGCCACCGGAAAGCCGTGCGGGCCAGGCGTCCCGTTTGTCGGCCAGTTGCAGCTGGGCCAGCAGATAGGCCCCTTTCTCGATGGCCGCCTCGCGGCTCATGCCGAGCACCTTGACGGGCGCTTCAATCAGATTCTCCATCACGGTGAGGTGCGGCCACAGATTGTACTGCTGGAACACCATGCCCACCTTGCGGCGCAGCGCCTGTGCCTGACGGTTGAATTCGGCAGTAGAGAGGCTGGACGGGAAAGAAAATTCACTGTCTGCGATGCGCAACACACCGGCATCCGGCGTGTCCAGCAAGTTCATCATGCGCAGCAGAGAGCTCTTGCCTGCCCCGCTCGGGCCCAGCAATACCAAGGTCTCGCCGGGAGCAGTCCGAAAGCTCACCTGCTGCAGTACCGGCACCTTGTGCCAGGATTTTTCGATGCCGATTAATTCGATACCCATACAGCCCAATTGAATAAGTTTTCAAAATTTCGTCCTGATTCTAGCGCCAGCATAAGTTGATGCAAGCTATATTTGAATCAATATGCAGAACAAGCGCCGCTTCCTTGCCAAAACAGGCATATGAATGCAAAATAGCAGCGCTGTTCGTATCTGCCGCCTGAGCGTGACAGGCGGTCACTCCCCTCATTCGTGAGTCCAAGATGAAACATAACGACAAGCAAGAAAAACTGGCCAAGGCCTTTAAAGCCTTGCTGAAAGAGGAGCGTTTCGGCTCCCAGGCAGAGATAGTGACTGCCCTGCAAGAGATGGGCTTCGAGAACATCAACCAGTCCAAGGTCTCGCGCATGCTGAGCCGCTTCGGCGCCGTTCGCACCCGCAATGCCAAGATGGAGATGGTCTACTGTCTGCCGGTGGAACTGGGCGTACCCACCACCTCCAGCCCCCTCAAGAACCTGGTGCTGGATGTCGACCACAACGGCGCTCTGGTGGTGATCCACACCAGCCCCGGCGCAGCTCAGCTGATCGCCCGTCTGCTTGACTCCCTCGGCAAGGCCGAAGGGATCCTCGGCACCATCGCCGGTGATGACACCATCTTCATCACCCCGACCAGCGATACCGACATCGAGGAGCTCTACCTCTCCGCCCTCGAGCTGTTCGAGCAGACGCCCTGATCCGGTCGCCTTGGGCGATCCGCACAAAAATCCCGGCCTTGGCCGGGATTTTTTGTTTTGAACGGTCGGCAGGCCGGGTTTATTTGCCCTCTGCCACCAGAAAATCGACGGAAGGGGCGAAGAAGGCCGCGCCGGTCACCGCCCGGGTGAAGCGCAGCAGGTGGTCGAAGTGGCTGCCTTCCCCTTTGTACATACTGGCCAGCATGGCGTTGAAGTGCAGCGGCGTGCGGCAGCAGGAGATGAAGTAGAGCCCCTGCTCGCTCATGGTGCCCCAGGGCATGCTCTGGCGCAGGATCTCCATGGACTCCCCCTTCGGGGTCTTGAGGTTGACCCGCTTGATGTGGGAGGTGAGCGGCTTGTCGGCGGACTCGTATTCGATGTTGTCGACCTTGGTGCGGCCTATGATGTCTTCCTGCTCCTTCAGGGCCAGCTTCTCCCAGTCGCTCATGGCGTGGACCCAGCGCTGCACGTGGATATAGGAGCCACCGGCGAACTCGCCGCCGTCCAGCAACGCCACCTCGGCGCGGTGCTCATCCTGCGGGTTCTCGGTGCCGTCGACGAAACCGGTCAGATCCCGGCAATCCTGGTTGCGAAAACCGCGGACTTCCTCGGCCAATTCAACAAGCCCGGCCAGCAGGGCCATGACGCGATGACCGGCATGATGCAGCACGTCCACCCGATCGGCACGCAATTGTACGAAGAGATCGAACGGGGTATTGGGGGCCTCCTGACCGTTGGCGGATTGCGCCATGAAACCGCGGAACTGGGGCGGCCGGGCGGCAGGATAGAGATCATCCCAGGCGTCGGCCCCGACGGCGACCAGACCGCTGAAGGCCGCATCGGGGAAGTCGGCGCTCACCGCCTCCCAGAGTGCTGGCAGGCTGGCCAGGCGGGAGGTCAGGGCAGCGGCGTCACCGGTGCGATTGAACATCAGATAGAGGGCGTGCAGATTCGGCTCTGCGCAGATCCCGGCTTGGGCTTTCATGTCTCTCTCCAAGTGCGTTGACTATGGGCGTGGCGCGATTATAAACCAGCGCGCTTCCAGTTCATTGATTTCACGACAATACCACGCACTCATGGCAAGGGGTCAAACAACACCAGGGCATGAGGCGCCACGGTCACCCGCGCGCGCTCCCCTTCCAGGGGCTCACCGATGCTGGCTTCCAGTTGCTGGCCGCCACACTCCACCAGTACCCGGCAGTGATGGCCCAGGAACTGTTGCTCACGCACCCGGAGCTCACCGTCATCCGCCGCCGTCAGCGCCAACTGCTGGGGTCTGAGCATGAGCTGCAACCGCTCCCCCACCGCGCGGCCATGGGGCTCCTGACCGCAGATGGTTCCAAGGAGGGTCTGCACGCAGTGACTGTCCACCACCTCTGCCGCCAGATAATTGACCCCGCCGAGAAACTCCGCCACGAAGCGGTTCCCGGGGCGGCGATAGAGCTGCTCCGGCTCCCCCACCTGCTCGATGCGACCGGCACGAAACAGGGCCAGCCGGTCGGCGAAGGCGAAGGCCTCTTCCTTGCTGTGGCTGACGAAGATGGCACCAATGCCCTGCTGTTTGAGCAGGGCGCGGATCTCGAGGATCAGCTTCATCCGCACCTGGGTGTCGATGTTGGAGAAGGGCTCGTCCAGCAGCATCAGGCGCGGCTTGCACACCAGGGCGCGGGCGATGGCCACCCGCTGCTGCTGGCCGCCGGAGAGCTGGTGGGGATAGCGCTCCCCCAACCCCTGCAGGTTGACCAGCGCCAGCGCCTCTTCCACCTGCTGCTGACGGCTGCCGCGATCTTGCCCGGTCAGGCCGAAGCCGACGTTCTCGGCCACCGTCAGGTGAGGAAAGAGAGCGTAATCCTGGAAGATCATGCCGATATGGCGGGCCTCCGGCGGCACACTCACGCCGGGGGCATCGAGCAGGGTCTCTCCCAGCCGGATCTCCCCCTGGGCCAGGGGCAGCAGACCGGCCACCGCCTTGAGCAGCGTGGTCTTGCCACAGCCGCTGGCCCCCAGCAGACAGACTATCTCGTTGTCGGCCACCTGCAGGGAGAGCTGCTCCAGCACGGGGCGGCCATTGTAGTGACAGCTGACCTTCTCGATATTCAGGCAGGACAAGGTTCTTTTCCTCTCGCGTAGTGATGCCGGACGGGGCCGCTCAATGGCCTGGACCATCCAGGGTACGGTTGATCCACAGCAGGGGAATCAGCCCCACCAGCACGATGACGATGGCACCGAGCGCCCCCCGCTCCAGCATCTCGTCCGAGACGAACTGATAGACGTGGGTCGCCAGGGTTTCGAAGTTGAACGGCCGCAGCAGCAGGGCGGCGGGCAGCTCCTTCATGGATTCGATGAACACCAGCATGGCGCCGGCAAAGAGGCCGCGCCGTACCAGCGGCAGGTGAATGCGACGCAGCATGCCGCCCGCCCCCTGCCCCAGAGAGCGGGCCGCCATGTCGAGGCTGGGGGAGATCTTGCTCATGCTGCTCTCCACCGACCCGATGGCGATGGCCACGAAGCGCACCAGATAGCCGAACACGATGGCGGTGAGGGTGCCGGTCAGGAGCAGACCGGGGCCCGGCATCCCGAGCCACTCGGCCAGATCGTTGATGCCAAAATCAAGGGCCGTGAGCGGCACCAGCACGCCGATGGCCAGCACGGTCCCCGGCATGGCATAGCCCATGGCGGCGAGGCGCAGGGGCAGCAGGCTGCGAGTCCCCCCATCGAGGCGACGGAAGAAGCCGAGCAGCAGGGCAATGGCCATGGCCAGCAGGGCGGTCAGGGCCGAGATGGCGAGGCTGTTGCCCGCAAAGCGCACGAATTCGGGCGTCCACGACAGCGCGAAGTAACGCACCCCGTAATCGAGCAGGATGACGAACGGCAGGGCGAACCCCGCCAGCACCAGGCCCCAGCACCAGAGCCCGGCCAGCACGCCCCTCAGGCCCCCGAGGGGGTAACGCAGGGGCTGCTCGAAGCCCATGGACTTCTGGAACACCTGCTGGCGCTGGCGGGAGCGGCGTTCCAGCGCGATGAGCAGCACCACCGCCAGCAGCATCAGACAGGAGAGCTTGGCGGCGGTCGCCAGGCTGCCGTAGCCGAGCCAGGTGTCGTAGATGGCGGTGGTCAGGGTGTTGATGGCAAAGAAGTGGACGGTGGCAAAGTCCGCCAGAGTTTCCATCGCGACCAGAGATGCCCCCACCATGATGGCCGGGCGGGCCAGGGGGAGGCTCAGGCGGCGAAAGCTCTGCCAGGGGGTGCAGCCGAGCAGACGGCTGGATTGAATGAGGCTGACCGACTGCTCCAGGAAGGAGGCCCGTGCCAGCAGATAGACATAGGGGAAGAGCACCAGCGCCAGCACCCAGGCGGCGCCCCCGAGGGAGCGAATGGCCGGGAACCAGTAGTCGGCCGGTCCCTGCCAGTCAAACAGGGCACGCAGCCCCGCCTGCAGCGGGCCCGAGTAGTCGAGCAGGTCGGTATAGACGTAGGCAACGATATAGGAGGGCATCGCCATGGGCAGCATCAGCGCCCATTGCAGGGCGCGGCGCCCCGGCACCTCGCACATGGCCACCAGCCAGGCGGTGGGCACCCCGAACAGCAGGCTGAGGCAGACCACCCCCAGCACCAGACCGGACGTGTTTCGCAGATAGTCGGGCAGTACGGTATCGGCGAGGTGGGCAAACAGTTCCCCATCAGCCGAGAAGGCGGAGAAGACCAGGGCGAGTACCGGCAAACCCAGCAGCAGGGCGGTGGCCCAGCTGCCGGCAATCCATCCAAAATGTTTCATGAGTCCACAGAAGTTGATGGGGCCGTTGGCCCCATCTGATTACAAGTCGAATTTCACTTCATCCAGCAGTTGCAAGGCGTCCTTGCGGTGCTTGGCATAATCGCTGACCGGCATGGGGTCAGACTTGAACGTGCCCCAGGACTTGACCATGGCAGAAGGCTCGACCCCCGCCTTGACCGGGTACTCGGCATTCACATCAGCATACATGTGCTGGGCGGTATCCCCGGAGAGGAACTCCATCAGCTTCTGTGCTGCTTCCTTGTTCTTGGCATACTTGGTCATGGCCACGCCGCTCACGTTGACGTGGGCACCGCGATCACCCTGGTTCGGGAAGTTGATTTCCACCGCGTCGGCCCAGGACTTCTGCGCCGGGTCCTTCAACATGGCACCCAGGTAGTAGCTGTTGCCCAGGGAGACATCACAGATGCCGTCCTTGATCGCCTTGACCTGATCACGGTCGTTGCCCTGGGGCTTGCGCGCCAGGTTGGCCTTGACCCCTTCCAGCCAGGTCTTGGTATCCGCCATGCCGTGATGGGCAATCATGGACGAAACCAGCGCCACATTGTACTCGTGCTTGCCGCTACGGGTACAAATTTTTCCTTTGAATTCAGGCTTGACCAGATCTTCGTAGCGGATGGTGTCGAGCTTGCCGAGACGCTCCTTGCTGGAGTAGATGGCACGCCCCCGGGTGGTCAGGGCGAACCAGCGGTTGTCCGGATCGCGATAGATGGAGGGGATGTTCTCCTGCAGCGTCTTGCTGTCCACCGGCTGCACCAGGTCCTTGTCCACCAGCTCGGTCAGACGGCTGATGTCCACGGTCAGCATCAGATCGGCCGGAGAGAGCTTGCCTTCCCGTTCCAGACGCTCGTTCAGCCCCTCTTTGGCAAACACCACATTGACCTTGATCCCGGTCTCCTTCTCGAACTGCTGGATGATGGGCTTGATCAGCTCATCCTGACGGTTCGAATAGACGTTTACCTCCTGGGCGGCGAACGCCGACTGGGCGACAAGCGTGGAGAAAGCCAGTGCCAACATCTTCATTTTCATCATCCGTTCCTTGTCTGCGTAAAGAGTGATAACCATTTTCGTTTGCATTCTGCATGAATCGGGAGGAGAGGATCAAGGCGGTTTGCTAGGTTGGAACGATCTATTTAATCAGCGGCCAAACAAAAAGACCGGATGGAATCCCATCCGGTCTTTCGACGACCACCCATTCACACTGTCGGCAGAACCTGCCCGGACCTTTGCCCGACCCGGCCGGGCAAAGGGGCGTACTCAGAGCGCCTCGTCGTCGCTCTCACCAGTACGAATACGCACCGCTTGCAGCAGGTCATAGACGAAAATCTTGCCGTCACCGATTTTTCCGGTATAGGCCGCCTTGCAGATGGCCTCGATCACCCCTTCGACGTTCTCGTCTGCGGTGGCAATCTCCAGCTTCACCTTCGGCAGAAAATCGACCTGGTACTCGGCCCCCCGGTATAATTCGGTGTGCCCCTTCTGGCGACCAAAACCCTTCACTTCGGAGACGGTCAGGCCTTCCACCCCCAGGTTGGCGATGGCCTCGCGCACGTCGTCCAACTTGAAAGGTTTGATAATCGCAGTAATCAGCTTCATCTGGTTGCTCCCAATCCATGGTATGTCACGAATGAGTCATCAATTCTTGTGCCAAGTATTTTTATCGTTTATTTTCATATAGATAGATATGACACTCTGAGCCAGAAAGGCTCAGGATCACCAAGGAAGCGCATCTCGCCCCATAATGAGGCACCAAGCTGCACCAGACTCCCTTGATGCACCAAATGAGAGCATCACCCCATGTTAGTCATCTCCAACAGCGTGATCATCCCCTGGCATGAACTGCAATTCCAGACCATGCGGGCCCAGGGCAATGGCGGGCAGCACGTCAACAAGACCGACTCCGCCGTCTGGCTGCGCTTCGATTATCGCGACTCCCCCAGCCTGCCGCCGCTCTACAAGGAGGGACTGGAGCGGCTCAGCGACAGCCGGGTTCACGACGGCTTCATCCAGATCAGGGTCGAGACCCATCGCAGCCAGGACATGAATCGCAAGGAGGCCATGAGCCGCCTGACCGAGCTGCTGAAAAAAGCCGCGTGGCGCCCCAAGGCCCGCCACGCCACCAAGCCGACCCGCAGCTCCCAACGCAAGCGGGTCGATGCCAAGAAACGCAAGGGAGAGATCAAATCCACCCGCGGCAAGCCCGTACTGGAGTGACCTGCCACATGCCCGAGGACAAGAGAATGCAGTACAGCTTTTGTGAATGCGCCAAGGGGCCCCTGCTCATCGCCATCGATGGGGCCGGGCTGCGCCACGTGGAATTCATGCAAGGGGAGCGCCCCGTCCTGCCGCAACCGGAGTGGCAGCGGGATGATGCCGCCCTGGCCCCCTTCGTCGAGCAGTTTTCCGCCTACTTTGCCGGCCGCCTGCGGCGCTTCGATCTCCCCCTGGCCGCCACGGGCACACCATTCCAGCAGGCCGTGTGGCAGGCGTTGTGCGACATCCCCTACGGCGAGACCGTCAGCTACCTCCAGATTGCAGAGGCCATCGGCAACCCCAGGGCCGTGCGGGCGGTGGGCGCCGCCAACGGCCGCAATCCCCTCAGCATCATAGTGCCCTGCCACAGGGTCATAGGGCGCAGCGGTGAACTGACCGGCTACGGGGGAGGCATCCCCATCAAGCGCTGGTTGCTGGCACTGGAGCAGGAGACCGCAGACCACTTCGCGCTGACCCCATGAGAGGGTGCGCCTCCTGTCAAATGCGGGTTGCGGGTGCTGGCACCACAGACCACAGGCCACTCGCGCGGATCCTCTGACGAGCGGCATCTCCATCACATACGAGTTGCTGGTCCCAATAGCAGACCGCGTTGCACTGCTCATGACGGGCAACACCCCAATCACATGCTGGTTGCTTGCCATCTTGCAGCATAGTTACGTGATGCGTTGAGCAGGCATCGGGATAATATTCCGACGGAACCGCCCCATGGCAGGAGCATGCCCACCACCCCGATTCATCTTTCCTTTGAGCCGCACAACAAAATAAATCACTGATTATTTATTTCATTTCAGCATCAATCATTTAAAAATCACATTGCAGCAGCATTTTGAAAATGAACACAGTATGAAGAATCGCCTCAGAAGCGCTTCAGAGAGCATCAGGCATCATGGCTTCACACTTGGATGGGACGGCTCATCCCTCATTCAGGTGGCACCCATGTGACGCTTCCAATCTGTCTTTTCCCCGCGCCTCCCCAGAGGCGCTTTTTTTGCCTGCAACCGGGTGCAAAAAAGCCCGCCGAAGCGGGCAATGACCGGAAGGTGCTGACTTCCAGGGTCTATCAGAGGGCGAGGAACAAGCCTGCCAGGGAGGCGCTCATCAGGTTTGCCAACACCCCCGCCAGGATGGCGCGCATGCCGTAGCGGGCAATGAAGGACTTGCGCTCCGGCACCATGGCCCCCAGGCCGCCGATGAGGATCGCCATGGAAGAGATATTGGCGAAACCGCACAGGGCGAAGGTGACGATGGCCTTGCTCGACTCGTTCAGGGTCTGATCCTGCACCAGGGCGATGAAGGCGACGAACTCGTTGATGACGATCTTGGTGCCGATCAGGGCACCAGCCGCCTGGGCCTGATCCCAGGGAACGCCAATAAGCCAGGAAACGGGGGCAAACAGCCAGCCCAGGATGATCTGGAAGCTCAGCTCCAGCCCCACCAGGTCGCCGGCCCAGCCCAGCAGGCCGTTGAGCAGGGCGATCACGCCGACGAAGGCCAGCAGGGTCGCCCCCACGGCGACGGCGATGTTGAGACCCGCCATGGCACCATCGGCGGCCGCTTCAATGACGTTGGTAGCGCGGGGGATCTCCACGTCTTCATGGTGATCTTCCTCTTGCGCGGCGGGCGGCACCAGGATCTTGGCCATGGCAAGCCCGGCAGGGGCGGACATGAAGGCCGCCGCAATCAGGTATTTCAACTCGACCCCGATGCTGGCGTAGCCCACCAGGGTGCCGCCGGCTACCGAGGCCAGCCCGCAGCTCATCACCGCAAAGAACTGGGAATCGGACATCCTGGAGAGATAGGGTTTGACCACCAGCGGCGCTTCCACCATGCCGACGAAGATGTTGGCGGTGGCAGAGAGGCTCTCGGCGCGGCCGGTGCCCAGCAATTTCTGCAGGCCGCCGCCGAGCAGGGCGATCACTTTGGGCATCAGGCCGATGTGATAGAGGATGGCGATCAGCGCGGAGAAGAAGATGATCACCGGCAGCACGTTGAAGGCGAAGATGAAGCCCAGCTTGAACTTGGCCAGCTCCCCGAACAGGAAGGCAATCCCCTCCTGGCCGTAGCCGATGACGCTGCTGACGCTCTCGCTGACACCGTTCAAGACCTGCTGACCGGCGGGCAGCCAGAGCACCAGGGCGGCGAAGAGCACTTGCAGGCAGAGGGCAAAGCCCACTGTTCGCAACGGGATACGACGACGATTATCAGAGCAGAGTGCGGCCAGGGCCAGGATGCTCAGGATACCAAGCAGGGCAATCATGGGGATTCCATCCAGTGAGGCTGAAGATGGGCGCGGATTCTGCTCCCCTCCCCTCACCGCCGCAACCCTGCCGGGTTACAACCCTGTTAGCAAAAACGTTTGCACGATATCGGTTGCGCCAACTGACTGATTTGAAACAACTTTGAAACCGCACTCACGCCAGTGTTCTTGTATGGAAACGATTATTCCTCGGTGCCGGACAATTTCCCCCCGAGCCAGGGTGCGAGTCGCTGCGCCCAGTAGGGCCCGGGTCCGAAGCTCTCCTTGAGGAAGTCGATGAACAGCCGGATCTTGGGATCCAGATGCTCTCGCCTGGCATAGACGGCGTGCACCGCCATCTTCTGGTTCGGTTGCCACTGGGGCAGCAGAGGGATGAGCTGACCAGATTGCAGCTCCTTGTCCAGCAGGTAGTTGGCCACATAGGCGATGCCGAGCCCGGCCAGGGCGGCGTCCCGCACCGCTTCCGCCAGATCCACCCGATAGTTGCCCGCCACCTGCACCGTCTGGCGCTCCTTGCCCTGGCGAAATGACCACTCGTGGTAGCGCCGCTCCCGGCTCTGGTAGGTGATGCAATTGTGATGGGCCAGATCCCTGGGGTGCAGTGGCGTGCCGTGACTCAGCAGATAATCCGGCGAGGCCACCAGCACGAAACCGATGTCTGCGAGTCGCTGCCCTACCAGGGACTCGGGTTTGTCCTCGTAGGTGGTGATCCAGAGATCCAGCCCCTCATCCACCAGATTGGTGCGGTGATCGAACAGGGACACCTCCAGCTCCAGATCCGGATAACGTGCCTGAAACGCCTTGAGGCGCGGGATCACGTGCAACCGCCCGAAGGATTGACCAACCCCCAGATGGAGCACACCGCTCACCTTGCCACGGCGCTCCGCCACCATGGATTCCGCCTCCAGCGCCACCGCCACCAGAGCGCGGCAGTGGCGGGCATACTCCTGACCCAGTTCGGTGAGCCCGAAACGGCGGGTAGTGCGCTGTACCAGCTGGGCGCCGAGCGCGGTTTCCAGCAGGGCGAGCTGCTTGCTGATGTGGGATTTGGAAACCCCGAGGCGGCGCGCAGCCGCCGAGATGCCCTGTTCACGAACCAGGGCATCGAAGATCACCATTTGGGGAAGACGTTGCAGCACGGTGTCACCGGAGTGGATGGCGGGGCCGCATTATTCCAGAGCGGCCCGCCATGGGGTAGGGTCAGTGCCCCAGGGCATCGATGATCTGCTGTTTGAGAGGATCATCCGACGGATTCTGGTTGGCGCCATAGCTCGCAATCAGCTTGCCGTCCCGCCCGACCAGGTACTTGTGGAAGTTCCAGTTGGGCGCATCACCGTCGGCAGCAGCGGTCAGCCCCTTGAACAGCGGCACCGCATCCGAACCCCGCACCGCCACCCGGTTGAACATGGGGAAGGTCACCCCGTAGTCCCGGCGGCACACCTCGGCGGTTTTGTTCTCGTTGCCCGCCTCCTGCCAGAAATCGTTGGAAGGGAAGCCCAGCACCATCAGTCCCTTCTCCTTGTAGCCCTGATAGAGGGCTTCCAGATCCCGGAACTGACCGCTGTAACCGCAGTAGGAGGCGGTGTTGACCACCAGCACCACCTTGCCCTCGGTCAACTGGCAGAGGTTGTGACGCTGGGTGCTGTTGAGCTCCCGCATCTCCACGTTGAAGTAATCGGGGCAGGCGGCAGAGACCGCACCCGAGCCGAGCATCAGCAGCAGGGTGAACCATTTCATCGACGTGACTCCCATTGTTTTGTCCATCATACGCAAGACCCCGGAATCTGTTTCAGGGATCAGTGCAGGGGGATCCCGGTCAGCCAGCCGTGTCCCCAGAAGATAAGCAGAGCCGTGAGGGCCAGCCCCGCACCCAGACTGATCCCCGTCCCCTGCCAGGTGGCGGCGGCACGGGGGTGACGACCCCACTCCCGCATCGAAATCCAGACGATGCTGATGAGAGCCCAGAGACCGAGCCCGCCAAACAGCACCAGGGAACGCGCCTCACTGTTCACCGCCAGATGGGCCCCCGACCAGAGCAGCACCCCGAGCAGCTGGGGGTGCACCAGCCAACGACGGAAATGGTTCGCCCCCTGCCCCGCACACAGCAGGACAAGGGCGATCGGCATGATCCCCATCACCAGGGTGGGGCCCCAGACAGGCAGAAAATAGAGGGGCATGGGACTGGCACTGCGCCAGCCTGCGAGGATGCAACCGATGGTGACGAACACCAGCAGCGAGAAGAGCCCCTTGTAGCGGTTCTCCCCCAGCCGCTCCCGCAGACGGGCGCGGTGCTGTGCCGCGAAACAGGGGTAAAGATGAGTCAGGGTGAACAACACCACCCCCAGGGTCAGCAGGATCATGGCTCGCACCTCGCATATTGCCCCCCGGAATGGGAAGCCCTCCCTCAGGCGGGCCTTGTTTCTCGTGGCTCCCTCACTGTCGGGAGATCACTATGCCGCAAAGCCCCTTCTCAGAATACAAAAACCATATGAAAGACAGCAGGATAATAAAAAAAGCCGACCCAAGGATCGGCAAGTGCGTCAGAGGTGCCACGCCGGGCCGCTCACTCTGCTGCACGGGGCAGGGTCAGGCCGATGCACCGCATCGGCCAGGAGAGAGGGTCATTTGCGCAGCAGGTAGAGAGCCGCCACGTTGCGGGCCGTGAGCTGCAGGTTGGTGGTGGCGGTGGCCAGCGCCTCCGGCAGGGACATGGCCCGATTGACCACGGCGAACACCGCATCCAGCCCATGCTCGTGCACCACGCCGCAGTCATCGGTGAGGCATCCGGCGATGCCGATCACCGGCTTGCCGAACTGCTTGGCACAGCGAGCTACCCCGATGGGCGTCTTGCCATGGATGGTCTGGCTGTCGATGCGGCCCTCGCCGGTGATGACCAGATCCGCATCGGCCACCGCCTCGGCCAAGTTCAGCGCCTCGATGACGATCCGGATGCCGGGTTTGAGCTCGGCGCCGAGCAGCCCCACCAGGGCTGCCCCCATGCCGCCTGCGGCCCCCGTTCCCGGGATCTCCTTCACCTGCTTGCCAAGCGCCTGCTCGATGCAGTCCGCGTAACGGGCCAGATTGGCATCCAGTTCGGCCACCATCTCGGGAGTTGCCCCCTTCTGCGGACCGAACACGGCGGACGCCCCTTTCGGGCCGCACAGCGGATTGTCCACGTCGCAGGCCACCTCGATGGTGAGTCCGGTCAGACGGGGATCCAGCCCGCTCAGGTCGATGATGGCCAGCTCGGCCAGACCGGCACCGCCCGGCGCGATGGGGGTACCATCTGCTTTCAGGAGCTTGCCGCCGAGTGCCTGGATCATGCCGGCACCGCCGTCATTGGTGGCGCTGCCGCCGATGCCGAGGATGAGGTGGTTCACCCCCATCTCCAGCGCGGCCAGGATCAACTCCCCGGTGCCGACACTGGAGGTGAGCCGCGGATTGCGCAGCTCGGGCGCCACCAGATGGAGGCCGGAGGCCGCCGCCATCTCGATGACGGCCCGCTTGCCATCCCCCAGCAGGCCCACGAAGCCCTGCACCCTGTTGCCGAGGGGGGCGGTCACCTCGACCGGCAGGATGCGACCACCGGTGGCATCCACCAGAGACTGCACCGTCCCCTCGCCGCCATCGGCCATGGGCAGCTTGACGTAGGTGGCATCCGGCAGCACCTGCTTGAAACCGGCCTCGATGGCATCGGCCACCGCCATGGCGCTCAGACTCTCCTTGAATGAATCGGGGGCGATCACAATTTTCATATCAGTTCCTTAGGCGAGGCCAAACACGCCAAACATCAGGGTGGAGACAACGGCGATGGTCAGACCGACCGCGGTTTCGTAGGGGATGAGCTTGAGTCGCTCGCCGACGCCCATGTGGACGCTGCCGCCGGTGGCATGGAAGAAGGAGCCGTGGGGCATATGGTCAAACACGGTGGCGCCGGCGTGGATCATGGCGGCCCCTGCCAGGCTGCTGATCCCCAGTTCAATCAGAGTGGCGCTGAACACGTTGGAGGCCACCACGGTCCCGGCCGTGGTCGAGGCGGTCGCCAGCGACATCAGGGCACCGGAGATGGGGGCCAGCAGATAGGAGGGCAGACCGGAGGCGGTCAGGCCGCTGATGAGCACATCTTTCAGGCCGGAGTTGGCGATGATGCCCGCCAGGGTCCCCGTCCCCAGCAGCATGATGGCCACCGGCGCCATGCGGGCCAGGCCTGAGACGGCAAACTGGTTCACCTTGGTGAACTTGCCCATCATCAGGGCCCCCACCAGGCCGCCGAGGGGCAGCGCAATGAGCGGGTCCACCACGATGCCGGCGATGGGACGCAGGGCCAGCAGCAGGATGGCGACCAGGGGCGCACTGATGGCGGCGGCAAAGCCGGGCAACTTGGCACCGTCAAAGCTCACCACCTCGTCGGCGGCCACCTTGCTGCCCTTGTTGTTGAGGCGCTTGGCGAGCCAGTAGGCCATCACCAGACCAAACAGGCCGGGAATAATGCCCGCCGCCATCACCGAGGTGAGAGGCAGGTGGAAGGCATCGGCTGCCGCAATGGCGTTGGGGTTGGGAGACATGACGTTGCCCGCCTTGCCACCGCCTATCATCGCCAACAGGATGGCCGCCTTGGAGAGATCGGCACGGCGGGCGATGGCCAGCGCAATGGGGGCGACCGTGATGACGGCCACGTCCACGAAGACGCCGACCGCGGTCAGGATCAGGGTGGCCAGCGCCAGGGCCAGCAGGGCGCGGGTTTCGCCGAGTTTCTTGACGATGGTCTCGGCGATGGTGGTGGCGGCGCCCGATTCGATGAGCACTCCGGCCAGCACACCCGCCGCCAGGATCCGCATCACCGCCGTGGTGATCCCCTGGGCGCCGCCGATCATCAAGGCAACGGTCTGGGTCAGGTCGGCGCCACCGATCAGGCCACCGGCCAGGGCACCGACAATCATGCCGTAAGCGGGCGGCACCTTCTTCAGGATGAGGAAGATGGCGATGGAAAGCGCGGCGAGCGCGCCGAGCGCGGAGACTGGGATCATGACGGGCACCTTGTTGTTGTAATGAGTGGCGCCATTATGGGGATCCCCGCCTGGAATGCTTTGGCCATAAAACCAAAAAAAGCATTTGCCGGCCTTGTATTTTTGTTGGAAAAGACAAATCAGCTATCGAGACTGAGCCCGAGATAGAGCAAAAACTTGTCATCTAACTTGTTGAAATTCAAGCCGGTTATCTGCTCTATCCGGGTCAGTCGATAACGCAGGGTGTTGGGGTGAATGAACAGGGCTTCGGCACAGGGATGCAGATCACAATCCTGCAAGAAATATTGGCGCAGCGTCTTTTGCAGCGTTCCCTTTGTGTCCTCCTGCGCCAGCTTTTGCAGCGGAGCCCGCAGCTGATCCGCCTGCCAAGAGTCCGCCAGGGTGCCGAGCAGCACTGAAAGCCGGTAATCCTCGAAGAAATAGACCTGCTTGCGGGGCGACTGGCGCATGCCACGGCGCAAGGTGTCTCGCGCCGTCTGGTAGGAGAGCGCCAGCCCGGGGATGCCGGCGAAGTAATCACCCACCCCGATGCGAACCTTGAAATGGGGAATACGAGAGAGCAGCTGCCGGATCCGGCTGCGCTCCTGCGCCGACTGCCAGACGCCGTCGCTGAGCTGGGCGGGTTTGAGCACCACTATCTCGTCCAGGCCGTTGATGGCCACCAGGTTGTCCCGCTCCGGGTTTTCCAGCAGGTGAACCAGCTCCCTCACCTGGGCGGGCTCGGCCTCCTCCAGCGCCAGCACGGCCACCACCCGGGGCTGGGCGAGATCCAGCTCGAGGAAACGGGCCACCTGTTGCAGTTGATCGGCCCGCCCTTCGCCGCGAATGAGCTGCAACACCAGCTCCTCCTTGTGGCGCTTGTCCCACTGCAACTGCTCGGTGAGTGCCGCCTGTTCCAGGATGAGCTCGGCGGTCATGCGCACCAGCTCGGCGTAAGCACGCACGATGTCCGGATCCCCCGAGATGCCGATGACGCCGAGCAGCTCCCCCTGATAGGCGATGGGCAGGTTGATGCCGGGCCTCACCCCCTTGAGCTCCCGGGCGGTGGCCTCGCTTATCTCCACCACCCGGTTCTCGGTCAGGGCCAGCACAGCCCCCTCGTGGCGCTGGTGCAGCCGCTCCGGATTGCCGGACGCAATGATGAGTCCCCGCTCATCCATGACGTTGACCGAGAACGAGAGGATCTTCATCGCCCGGCTGACTATCTGATGCGCGAGCGCGTCGTTGAGCTGCATTACCTCTCCATACCATTCGTTGACAGGGTCCCCGGCGTGCGCCATCACCGGGATCACCCGTTAAAGATCCCACATCATCAAGACAAGCGCGGGGGGGATCGCTAGAATAGGCCACTTTACGCTATCAGTGCCCCACCATGGATCAAGGATCCGGCATCATGCCGCTTTGCGCCGTGGTGGTTTCACCCTCCGATATGGACTCCGCTATGGATTATGAATTTCGCCGCGACCCGTTCGGTGGCTATCGCGCCCGGTTCTCCATGGGCCATGAAGCCATCGGCCAGTGGTTGATCGACGAGGTGGGCAAGGACGAGGAGAAGCTCGACGAGCTGTTCGCCATCATCGACCAGCTCTCCAGCCGGGCCCGCACCGAATACCGGCTGCTGGGGGGCGACTACTCCCTGCTGCTGACCCACGAGGAAGCCGAGGTGAAGGCCAATGTACTCAATATCGAGCAGGACGAGGATCTCGACGATCTCGCCTACTACGATGATGAACAGCTGGCCATGTGCGGGCTGGAAGATTTTGCCCAGGTACTCGGCTCCTGGCGCGCCTTTATCCGCAACGAGGATATGGGCTGATTACCCCCATTCGGGCGAGCATGCCCCTTGCAACCCAACAGGATTGACTATGTCCATTTACGATTTTGATGACGAACTGCCGGAAGACGAGCTGGATCAACCGAAGAAACCCGCCCAGCCCAAGAAGAAGGGCAAGCAGGTGCTGAACACCCAGGTCAACCTGAGCCCGCGCGATGCCAGCCGCCTGAACGGCATGCACGTCGAGGCCATCACCACCCTGGATGACGTCAGTCTGCCGAAGAACGTCATCTTCAAGGCCGGTCTCATCGCCCTGGGCGAGCTGGAAGCCAGCAAACGCGCCGACATCATCGCCCGGGTCATCGCCGAGTCAGGTCGCTGATACGGGAAGGCCATCGCCTCTCTCGGTGACATCTTGCCGCCGCCCAAGCCGGAGCCCAGCTCCGGCTTTTCATTGCGCGTCTTCTGCCGGCCAGTCCCTTTTCCTTGAACCAGACCATGGGGATCGTTAAGGTGCGCCCTTCATTCATACAAGGAGACTCGATGTTACCACTCCCCGATATCCTCATCTGGCTCGTCCTGGGGCTCGCCGTACTCTGCTGCCTCGCCCACCGAACCAGGCCCGGCATGCTTCTGTTGGGACTAGCCCTGCTCACCGCCCTCTGGCTTGAGCGACTCGCGCCCCTCGCCGCTCTTGTCAGCCTCGCCGGTCTGCTGCTGGCCTGGCGTACCCCCACCCTGCCCCCACCCTGGCGTGGCGTCGCACTGACGCTGATCCTGCTGTGGTCCCTCGCCCTGACGCTGCATCTGGTGCCCGGCTTTGACAATCTCAGGGTGCTCGACAAGGTACAGGCGGGCCCGGCCAGCGTACCCTTCACCCTCTACCTCAATCTGGACAAGCCGCTCATTTTCTTCGCCCTGCTGCTGGCCATCCCCGGCCTGCTCGGCCCGGGTGGAACGATGCGCTGGCGGCCGCTGGCCCTGCTCATCCTGCCGCTCGCGGCCCTGCTCATCACCGCCTGGCAACTTGGCGCCCTCAAACCCGAAGCGGGACTGCCCCACTGGTGGTGGCGGTTCGCGTTCAACAACCTGCTGTTCACCTGTGTGACGGAAGAAGCGCTGTTCCGGGGATGCATCCAGCAAGGGGTGGCAAGCCGAAGCACGCCCTGGGCAGGTCTCCTGGTCGCCAGCCTGCTGTTCGGCGCAGCCCATCTTGCCGGTGGCCCGTTGCTGGTGTTGTTCGCCGCGCTGGCGGGGGCCTGCTATGGCCTGGCGTTCCAGCTGAGCGGGCGCCTCAGTGTCGCCATCCTGCTCCACTTCCTGTTCAACTTCGCCCACTTGGCCCTGTTTACCTATCCCCTGGCCAGCCACTGACGTCGAGCACAGGTTCACCGGGCAAAAAAATGCCCCGCCCCCGTGGGGGCAGGGCATCTGCATTCACCCTGCAATCTAGTCGACGTAGAAGGTCTGCTGGAAGGTCAGCGTCTGCTGCTGCCCCTCCCCCATGATCTTCAGGGTGAACTGGTAGGTGTCCTCATTGCGATAGGGCAGCACTGCCAAGTAATAGATGGCATTCCCCTCTTTCACCTCCTGAAAATTCAGGGGGCGAAGGGTGCCGGTCAGATTGCGGGCTTCGCCGCGGATCCCCACCGCCTGTGCCACCCCCTGCTTGTTCTGCACCGCGATATTGACGATGCCGTTATAGCGGCTGCGCTCCAGGCCATAGGTCCTGGCTACCTCGGGGGTGAGGAAGCTGGAGTTGAACGCGCTGTAGTGCACTTTCCAGGGGCCCAGCTCCTGCATCTGCTCAGCCCGCAGCGGCAGCGTCATCAGGAGTGCCAGCAGGCAACTCATCCAGGCTGTTTTCATGATGTCATCCCTCTCGTATCAACCCTGATTATCGAGCAGAGCGGCAATCTCGGCGGGGATCTGTTTTGGCGCGTCGATGGCAACCGTCTTGTGCCGACCCAGCTCCCCCCGCAGGATGCGAACCTGCCCCTTGGCCACCTTGCACTGCTTGGCCAGGTACTTGATCAGGTGACTGTTGGCCTGACCATCCACCGGCGGTGCCGTGATGGCCACTTTCAACTCGTCACCGTGCAATCCGATGATCTGATCCCGGCTCGCCTTGGGCTGGATCATCAGATGCAACACCAGCTCGTCCCCTTCCAGCAGGACAGCGGGCATCAGATCATCCACCACAACTGGCCGAACAGATCCCCCATCAGGTAGTTGATGGCCTGCAGCGCGATGAAGGCGACCAGCACGGAGAGATCCAGCCCGCCCAGTGCAGGCAGGATGCGGCGAATGGGGGCCAGGAAGGGTTCAGTGAGCTGGTGCATCACGTATTCAATGGGGTTGCGACCCTGGCTGACCCAGCTCAGGATGGCGCGGATCAGCAGGATCCAGAAGATCATGGAACCCGCTTTCTTCAACACGGTGAGCGTCGCAAACAGGCAGAGAGTGAGCCAGTCCGCCTGCAGCACATTCATGCTCTTGAGCAGGACCAATTTGCCAACGGCGATCAGCAGCGCCAGCAGCACAGAGGCCATGTCCAGCCCGCCAAAACCCGGGATGACGCGGCGCAGGGGCACCACCAGCGGGTTGGTCAGCTTGACCACCATCTGGCTCATGGGGTTGTAGAAGTCGGCCCGCGCCCACTGCAGCCAGACCCGCAGCAGCACCACCATGAGGTAGAGATCAAAGACAGTGTTAATCAAAAAGTAAGCCGTGTTCATCCGGGCTCCTTGCTAAAAGGGATTCAGAAAAGGGTTTCCATTTCGCCGGCCCGGGTAACGGCCGCCTGCATGGCTCTTGCGGTCAGCGGCATCAGCCCCTGCTCCTGGAATGTCTTGACGGCCTCGGCCGTGGTCCCGCCCTTGCTGGTCACCTGCTCGCGCAGGGTCTGCAGCGACAGCTCGGGATTCTGCTCCACCATGGCGGCCGCCCCCAGGGCGGTTTGCTGCACCAGCAGGCGGGCCTGCTCCGGCGTAAAGCCCATGGCCTCGGCCTCCTCGGCAATCGCTTGCATGAACAGGAAGAAGTAGGCCGGGGCACTGCCCGCCGCCGCGATAACGCCGTTGATGCCGGCCTCCTCATCCACCCAGAGGGTCTTGCCCACGGATTGCATCATCTGTTCGGCCACCGCCCGATCGGCCTGCCCGATGGCGGGCGGTGCATAGAGCCCGGTCATCCCCAGCCCCAGCAAGGAGGGGGTGTTGGGCATGGTGCGAATGATGCGCTCGTGACCGCCTGCCATCTCCTGCAAGCGCGCGACGCGAATGCCGGCGGCGATGGAGATGAGCAACTTGCCATCCAGCGAGCCAAGCTCGGCCACCAGCGTCGTCAGCATGCCCGCCATCAGCTGGGGCTTGACCGCCAGCACGATCACCTCGGCCTCGCGGGCCGCCTCGGTGTTGTCCTGGGTGATACGGATGCCGAACTGGCTGGCCAGTTCGTCCAGCTTGGGGCGGCTGGGATTGGCGGCGATGATACGCTCTGCCGGGTAACCCGCCTGGATGAGGCCGGCAATGATACTGCGGCTCATGTTGCCTGCCCCGATGAAGGCGAGGGTTCTCTGCTGCATCAAACACTCCTGTTACTGACATCGCAGCGGATGCCTACCCAGCCTGTGTGGGCTGACAGCATCACACGCGCCTGTTTACCTGAAAAAAAGCACGACCGGGGTGTTTTTCGCCCCGGCTCTTGCTCATGAATAGTCACGGGCCCCGAAGATGGCGGTCCCGACCCGCACCATGGTGCTGCCGTGGGCAATGGCCGGCTCGAGATCCTCGGTCATCCCCATCGAAAGGGTGTCGACGCTCGGGTATTGTTGCGCAAGTTCGGTGAACAGAGCCTGCATGCGCGCCATCTGGGCCGCCAGCACCCCCTCGTCGCAGGTATGCTCGGGGATGGCCATCAGGCCGCGCAACCGCAGCCGCTCGCTTTGGGCCACCAGGGAGGCCAGGCGGAAAATCTCTTGCTCCGACGTACCGGATTTGCTGCTCTCTCCGCTAATATTGATTTGCAGACAGATATTTAGCGGCGCGAGCCCACTCGGTCTCTGGTTGTTGAGGCGTTCGATGAGCTTGTCGCGATCGACACTTTGAACCCAGTCGAACCGCTCCGCCACCAGCTTGGACTTGTTCGATTGCAGCGGGCCGATAAAGTGCCACTCTATGTCTGTACAGGCGTTCTGCTCGCGCAAGGCATCAATCTTGAGCGCGGCCTCCTGGGCGTAGGATTCGCCAAAGCGCCGCTGACCGGCGGCATAGGCAGCCTGAATGTCCCCCAGCGGCTTGGTTTTGCTGACAGCAAGCAACTGGATGTGATCTGGGCTGCGGCCAACACGCCGGGCAGCCTCTACAATACGTTCCTTTACCTGAAGCAGGTGCTGGGCAATCTGGCTCATATTTCGTTCGTAATCTTGTGATGGGAGAATAACAAATCTATGGATATCACAGAGTTATTGGCATTCAGTGTAAAGCATAAGGCCTCGGATCTACACCTCTCGGCCGGGGTCCCCCCGATGATCAGGGTTGATGGGGAGGTTCGCAAGATCAATTTGCCCGCCCTGGATCACCGGGAAGTCCATGCTCTCATTTACGACATCATGAATGACCACCAGCGCAAGGAGCTGGAGGAAAACTTCGAGGTGGACTTCTCCTTCGAAGTACCCGGCATGGCACGCTTTCGGGTCAACGCCTTCCAGCAGGCGCGCGGCTCGGGCGCCGTGTTTCGTACCATCCCGAGCACCGTTCTGACCCTGGACGATCTGGGGGCGCCGGAGATATTTCGCAAGATAGCGGAGTACCCTCGCGGCCTGGTGCTGGTGACTGGACCCACCGGCTCGGGCAAATCCACCACCCTGGCCGCCATGGTCGATTACATCAATGACAACTTCCACCACCACATCCTCACCATCGAGGATCCCATCGAATTCGTGCACGAGAACAAGCGCTGCCTGGTGAACCAGCGGGAAGTACACCGCGACACCAAGAGCTTCAGCAACGCCCTGCGCTCGGCCCTGCGGGAAGACCCGGATATCATCCTGGTAGGTGAAATGCGGGACCTCGAAACCATCCGCCTCGCCATGACCGCCGCCGAAACCGGTCACCTGGTGTTTGGCACCCTGCACACCTCCTCGGCTGCCAAGACCATCGACCGCATCATCGACGTCTTCCCCGGCTCGGAGAAGGACATGGTGCGATCCATGCTCTCCGAATCCCTGCGAGCGGTCATCTCCCAGACCCTGCTCAAGCGTATCGGTGGCGGCCGGGTGGCGGCCCACGAGATCATGCTGGGGATCCCGGCGGTGCGAAACCTCATCCGGGAAGACAAGGTGGCCCAGCTCTATTCCGTCATCCAGACCGGGATGACCCACGGCATGCAGACCATGGACCAGAGCCTCAAGCAGCTGGTCAACCGGGGGGTCGTCGCCTCCCTCGATGCCAAGGCCAAGGCGGTCGATCCCAATACCATTTAAGCTCGCACACCCAAGGAGTCGCCATGAACATGGATGTTCTGCTCGCCGCACTGGTTGAACAAAAGGGCTCGGATCTCTTCATCACGGTCGATGCTCCCCCGACCCTCAAGGTCAACGGGCGTCTGGTGTCGCTCGGGCCGGCTCCCCTCGACAAGACGACGGCGCTGGCGTTGATCAGAGAAAGCCTGGACGAGACCCACTTCGAGCGCTTCCTGCACACCCGCGAGGCCAACTACGCCATCCAGCGAGGCTCGCTGGGGCGCTTTCGGGTCAGCGCCTTCTGGCAACAGGATATGCCGGGCATGGTACTGCGCCGCATCGAGACCCGCATCCCCACCTTTGACGAGCTGGTGCTGCCTCCCATCCTGCAGGAGGTCGCCATGGCCAAACGCGGGCTGGTGCTCTTCGTCGGCGCCACTGGCGCCGGCAAGTCCACCACCCAGGCGGCCATGATAGGCTTTCGCAACCAGCACGGTGACGGCCACATCCTGACGGTGGAGGATCCGGTGGAGTTCGTCCATCAGCACGATCGCTGTCTGGTGACCCAGCGGGAGGTGGGGATCGACACCGCATCCTTCGATGTCGCCCTCAAAAACTCCCTGCGCCAGGCCCCGGATGTCATCCTCATCGGTGAAATCCGCTCCCAGGAGACCATGGAGTTCGCCATCCAGTTCGCCGAGACGGGGCACCTCTGCCTCGCCACCTTGCACGCCAACAATGCCAACCAGGCGCTGGATCGCATCCTGCATCTGGTCCCCCAGGAGAAGCACCGCCAGTTCCTGTTCGATCTCTCCTTCAACCTGCGCGCCATCGTCGCCCAGCAGCTGCTCCCCTCCGCTCACGGGCAGCGCCGGGTCGCCGCCTTCGAGATCCTGCTCAACACCCCGCTCGTCACCGACATCATTCGCAAGGGAGAGATGCACAGACTCAAGGAGGTGATGACCAAATCCGGCGAGCTTGGCATGCAGACCTTCGATCAGGCGCTGTTCACCCTGTTCTGCGCCGGCCAAATTGGCTACAGTGAGGCCCTTGCCCATGCCGACTCCGCCAACGACCTGCGACTGCTCATCAAGCTGTCGGGTCGCGAGCAGCTGGGCGCAGGCACTCTCGACAACGTGACCCTGGATGAATGAGGGGCGTGCGTCATCGCTAGTAAAGGACAGTTATGCTGATTGTGGTTTCCCCGGCCAAGACGCTGGATTACGAGTCACCCCTGGTGACCCCCCGTTTCACCCAACCCGAACTGCTGGACCACTCCGCAGCACTGATCACCCGGGCTCGTCAACTGAGCCCGGACCAGATCGCCAGCCTGATGAAGATCAGCGACAAGCTCGCCGGCCTCAACGCCGCCCGCTTTGCCGAGTGGCAGCCTGACTTCACGCCGGCCAACGCCCGCCAGGCGCTGCTGGCCTTCAAGGGGGACGTCTACACCGGTCTGGCCGTAGAAGATTTCAGCGAGGACGACCTCGACTTCGCCCAGACCCACCTGCGCATGCTCTCCGGCCTTTATGGCGTGCTGCGGCCGCTTGACCTCATGATGCCCTACCGCCTGGAGATGGGGATCCGCCTCGACAACCCGCGCGGCAAGGACCTCTACCAGTTCTGGGGCGACATCATCACTGAGCACCTGAACAAGGCGCTGGCGGCCCAGGGGGACGACGCACTGATCAACCTCGCCTCCGACGAGTATTTCAAGTCGGTGCGCCCGAAAGCCCTGCAGGGGCGCATCATCACCCCGATCTTCAAGGACGAGAAGAACGGCCAGTTCAAGATCATCAGCTTCTACGCCAAGAAGGCCCGCGGCATGATGGCACGCCACATCATCAAGCATCGGCTCACCCGGGTGGAACAGCTGACCGGTTTCAATGCCGACGGCTACTACTTTGTACCGGAAGAGTCCGACGCCAATACCCTGATGTTCAAGCGCGCTGAAAATTAATTACACATTCAAGGGAACCAAGTCGGAGATCCTCGGGTCTGACTCTGTGAATCCTCTGTTGTAAGCACTTTTTGTTGGCCGACGTCCTTGCGTCGGCTTTTTTCTGCGCCTCTCTCAGGCCACTCCCCCAGGCAGCAGACAGCAAAACGGCCATCCTGGGATGGCCGTTTCAACTGTGCTCGGGGGCATTACTTCTTTTTCTTCTTTGCCGACTTCTTGGCATCCTTCGGCTTTTTCTTCTTCACCGGCACCCGCGCTTCCTTGTGTCTGGGGCGCAGCTCATCGATCACCCGACGCTTGAGGCGCTCCTCTGTGTAGCGTTCGATCTTGGCGACCATGGCCATGTCGTGAGCTTCCACCAGGCTGATGGCGCAGCCACGGTTGCCGGCACGACCGGTACGACCGATGCGGTGCACATAGACATCCGCGCCGTAGGGCATGTCGTAGTTGATGACATGGCTGACGTTCGGCAGGTCGATGCCGCGGGCGGCCACGTCGGTGGCGATGAGGAAGGGCACCTCCCCTTCATGGAACTTGCGGATAGACTCGATGCGCTTGGCCTGCTCCATCTCGCCACGGATCCAGGCGCAGGGCACGCCTGCCGCTTGCAACTGGCCGGAAAGCTCCGCCAGTCGCTCACGGGTCTTGACGAAGATGATGGCCTTCTGGGTCTCCGGGTTTTTCAGGATGTGCACCAGCAGAGCCAACTTGTGGGCGGCATCATCGGCCAGGTGGATCCACTGGGTGATGGGGCGGCGCTCGCTGCGGGGCGGCTCGGCGTGCAGCTCAACCGGGTCTTTGAGGATCTCGCTCGCAAACTTCTCGAGGCCGGCCCCTTCCAGGGTGGCGGAGAAGAGCATGGTGTGCTTGCGGTAGCGCGCCTCTTCCACGATGCGGTTCACGTCCTTGATGAAGCCCATGTCCAGCATCCGGTCCGCTTCATCCAGCACCAGCACCTCGATGTCGTGGCTCTCGAACTCCTCTTTCTCGATGTACTCGAGCAGACGGCCCGGGGTGGCCACCACGATGTCGGTGGTCTTGGTCAGGGCAGGCAGCTGCTCTTCATGGCTGACGCCACCGATGATGGTCTCGATGCTGAGATGGGTGTGCACCGCCAGGGCCTTGGCGTGAGCACTCACCTGCAGCGCGAGCTCGCGGGTCGGAGTCAGGATCAGCATGCGGCACGGACCCGGCTTGCGACGCGGGAAGTCCAGCAGGTGCTGCATCGCGGGCAGCAGGAAGGCGGCGGTCTTGCCGGTTCCGGTCGGCGCAGAAGCCAGAATATCGCGGCCGTCCAGGGCTGGCTCCAGCACCATCTGCTGGATGGTGGTGGGGCGGGTGAATCCCATCTCGGCCAAGGCCCGACTGAGGGCTGGATTCAGGTCGAAATCATCAAAGGACTGGCTCATGGCAATACTCGGTCATTAAGGAAGCGGCAGATTATAGGCGATTATGCCGCCGGCTCCTATGGTGACTGTGGCTTAGCCGCTATAATCGCCGGCCATTTTCCGCGGGCAGGCACAGGAGGAGGGCCGAATGGGGCGCAACAACGGTTTCACGTTCAAGCAATTTCACATCGATCACGACCGCTGCGCCATGAAGGTCGGTACGAACGGCATTCTGCTGGGAGCCTGGGCGCCGGTCGACAGCGCCCGCCGGGTGCTGGACATCGGCACCGGCAGCGGCCTCATCGCCCTGATGCTGGCCCAGCGCAGCACGAACGACTGCCACATAGACGGGGTGGAGCTGGATAAGGATGCAGCCATGCAGGCCAAGGAGAATGTGGCGGCCTCCCCCTGGCGTGAGCGGGTCACCATCATAGAGAGCGCCATTCAGGATCACCTCGCACCCCCTTACGATCTCATCGTCTCCAACCCGCCCTATTTCCCGGCAGGCCAGACACTTCGCGATCCGGCCAGGGCTCTGGCCCGTCATACCGGGGGGCTCGACCCCAGGGGATTGCTGGCCGCCAGTGATCGCCTGCTGAGCCGTGCCGGGCAACTGGCCCTGGTGCTGCCCACGGCGATGGCGGATGAAATTTTATGCATTTCGTCGAGTTATGATCTGTATGAGCGTTGTTATCTGGCTGTTACTACCAGAGAGGGGAAAGAGGCAAATCGTGTTTTATTGCTGCTTGGCAGAGGATTAAACAAGTGTGAGAGGGGTGAAATTGTGATCCATTCTGCCACAGGAGGCTATTCCGACAGATATATCCAACTAACCAGCCCCTTCTATTTGAAGATGTAAATTTTGCCTTGAACTATTTTTTCACATCATTATGCTGACTGCTAAATGAGCGCCCGCTCAAGACCAGTTCAAACCACTGGTCGCGATGAAAAAACCAGCGGGGCTCTTTTTTTTACCCCCGGAAAGTGCCGGTCACTGACAAATAAAAAACTATAACAAGCAATAGTTTACAAGACAGACGAGGTTGAACTTGACGAAATCACTCACATTGTCCGATGTACTCGGATTGGGCTTCATGACCTTTGCGTTCTATCTGGGCGCAGGCAACATCATCTTCCCGCCCCTGGCCGGCTTCATGGCGGGTGAGCACCTCTCCCTGGCCATGCTGGGCTTCCTGGTCACCGCCGTGGGCCTGCCCCTCATCACCATCATCGCCGTCGCCAAGGCTGGCAACGGCTGGGCCGGCATGACCAAGCTGCTGCCGGTCGGCGTAGCCACCGCACTGGCCGTCGCCATCTACATCATCATCGGCCCGGCCTTCGCCGCCCCCCGTACCGGCCTGGTGGCCTACGAGATGGGCCTCAAGCCCTTCCTTGGCGACATGGGACCATCCGGTCTGGCTGCCTACACAGTACTGTTCTTCGGCGTGGCCATCCTGGTCTCCCTGAACCAGGGCAAGCTGATGGATGCCATCGGCAAGTACCTGACCCCGCTGCTGATGCTGCTGCTGCTGACCCTGGCCATCGGTGTCTTCGTCGCACCGCAAGGAAGCATGCCTGCCGCATCCGGTGACTACCAGAGCACCCCCTTCGTGAAGGGCATTCTGGAAGGCTACAACACCATGGACACCCTGGCGTCCCTGATGTTCGGCGCCCTGATCGTCGACCTGCTGCGCCAGAAAGGCATCCATGACTACCAGAGCCAGTTCAAGTACCTGGCCATCGCGGGCATCATCTCCGCCATCGGTCTCTCCGTGGTCTATGTCTCCCTGTTCCAGCTGGGCAACACCGCTGCCGGCGTCGCCACAGACGTGAGCAACGGCGGTGCCATCGTCAACGCCTACGTGCTGAGCCTGTTCGGCCAACCGGGTCAGTTCATCCTGGCTGCCATCATCACCCTGGCCTGCTTCACCACGGCCGTCGGCCTCATCTCCGCCTGCTCCGACTTCTTCCACAACCTGACCGGCATGAGCTACAAGAAGCTGGTCGTGCTGCTGGGTGTCATCTGCGGCGTCGTGGCCAACGTGGGCCTGAGCCAGCTCATCAGCCTCTCCATTCCGGTGCTGGTCGCCATCTACCCGGTTGCCGTGGCGCTGGTGCTGGTCACCTTCCTGAAAGGTTACTTCGGTCGCCCCCGCCTGGTGTTCCGCTCCGTGCTGCTGGTCGCCTTCCTGTTCGGCTGCCTGGACGGCCTGGGCGCCGCCGGCATGAAGATGGATGCGTTCGCCTTCCTGCCGCTGTTTGACAAGGGCCTGGCCTGGTTGCTGCCGACCCTGCTGGCCTGTGGCCTCGGTGTCATGGTGCGTGGCAATGGCAAGCTGGCAGCAGAAGCAGCCTGATAACAGATCTTGACCAAATAAAGAGGCCAGCATTCGCTGGCCTCTTTTTTGTTGGTGCAATCTGATCCATCCGTTGTGGAGAGCGCTCCTCAGAGTACGGTTGCTGGCTTGGGTTTGCCTGCAAGACCGTACCAGTGATGCTCAAACCGGCCCGCATGCCAACTCAGGGTGCCCCAGGGCTGGTCAGCCTGCCAGCGCGGGAAGTTGATCTCCACGCGGTTGTCTTCGTACTTGTAGAGAGAGGTGCTGATCTTGATATCCGACAGGATAAGCAGCACCACCCCACCGATGACACTCCATTTCAGCATCTTCCACATGGCGATTACTCGAAGCAGATCTCGATGGTGGCACGGCCATACTCCGATTCGAACGGCATCATGATCTTGGCGCCGTCGGCCCGGTGAGTAATGGTGTGATTGGGACCGGAGACGATGACCGGGGTCGCCATGTCGAACTCATAGCCCTTCTCCCCCAGCATGCGTTTGGCGCCGCCCGTCACCATGTTGGTGATCTCGCCCACCATATCGGTCACTTCCTCGTTGATGGTGGCCGGCGCCTCCCCCAGCATGCGACGCATGATCTCCAATGCCAGCCCCTTCTCGAAGCTGATGGAGAGGGAACCCCGGGTCTGCGGACCCACCATGCCAATCAGGCCGGAGACATCTCCCCGAGCCAGCTCGTCCGTCTTGCGCTTGGGCGCGCCCGGTTTGAGTTCCAGCTGTGCCATGGTGGAGAGCACGTTGAGCAGGGAGAGCAGGAACGGGTTTACAAAATCAGCCTTCATCTTGACTTCCTACGGTAGCGGAACAGCGGGCACATTGACCATGGGCTTCTATGGTCTTGTTGGTAATAGTAAAACCATGCTGATGAGCCTGCTCGGAAAAGGCGCCGTCGATGGCGGGATCGTGCAGCTCCACTACCTCACCGCAACGATCGCAGATCAGCAGTTGCATCGGGTGGGCATGGTCGAAGTGGCAGCAGAAGATGAAGGCGTTGAGCGACTCCACCTTGTGGGCAAAGCCCTGTTCGAGCAGGAAGTCGAGCGCCCGATAGACGGTAGGCGGTTTGGCATGAGCCTCGGTCTGCTGCAACTGGGCCAGCAAATCATAGGCACTGATGGCATTGCCGTGGGCGGCAAGCAGCCGGAGCACCTGGCGCCGTGTCGGGGTGAAACGGATCCCGCGCTGCTCGCAGAGGCGTTCCGCTCGTTGTAGAAGTTGGTCTTGATTCATGTTCACGCAGATACCCTGTCAATTAGCCGGATACTATCACAGGGCCCCCAGTGCGCGGCGACAAAATTCATTTTCTGGGGCTGTCTCACGTTGTGATAGAATCCCGCCCCTTGTTTGGCCAACCCGGATGATTTTTATGCAGGCGCAGCGCTTTTCCATCGCCCCCATGCTGGATTGGTGAGATTTTTTCTCTAGCCCTTATCTGGCGTGGCCTTCATTTTCCATGGGGCAGATATGGGGCAGGTTGTTGCCAAAATGGTTCTGCTCAGGGGTTCTCTCAAGTCTTTCAGCACTTCTTGCCTATTCTGCGAATGTGTCCCAACAACTTTGTTCGTTAAATACAAAATTCAACATCATCAATATGTTATGTTGATGTTGGTGACCGTTTGATTATACTCACTCCAGATCTTAAGAGCGAATGGGAGGTGGCATGAGTAGCAGCATCGTCATACTGTTCTGCCTATGTGCGTTCCTTGTTCTGTTTGCAGTGCTGGCTGGGTGCCTCTACCACCTGAACCGGAACACTGACCGAGGCCAAAAATGATAAAAGCCCGCGATTATCGCGGGCTTGCCTTTCCAGAAGCTTATCTTTGAGTCTCCATCCTTGTGATCGCCGTTAGCCTGCGCACCTCCTTTTCTCTCTGCTGGTCTATATAGCTGGCCAGATCCGTCAGGTGCACCAGATAATCACTTTTTTGGCTGGTTCTGAACGTTGGGATGGGTAACATCCCGGTGTTAGCCCTCTGTCTGGCGGTTTGATACGACAGACCAAAATACTCACTACAGATCTCTTTCAGAGGCACGACAGGTTTTTCGTATTGTGCCAGGAGCATAAAAACGGTTTGCATACTGTCACCTCAACACAGTGCCCGAAAAACTGGGAAAAATGGGAAATCCATTCAATCAACCTCCAGCTCAGCCAAACCTTTTCTGATACGTTCTGGCCAGATTGCAAAATACCGAGCAGATTTTTTTTCTTGCACAATCTTTAGTGTAAGTCGCTCTAACTCATTGAATTGCAACCAATCACGCTTGACTAATCGCTGCATCTGCGAGCGATATTGTGGACGTAAATTCAGCGCTTGTTTCAATACATCCGTTTTGACTAACCATTGCAGCTCTCCCTGATACGTTCGGCTGTAACCAACGCTAGAGCTCAGCCGACCTTCCAGTGGCCTTATATGTGGCCCCCAGCCCTGTATGGCGACTTTCAGCATACAGAACAGCCGGTAATCCTCGGTATCCAGACCATGGCCGCGGTTTTTTAGCCAGAGGCTGAAACAATGGTCAACTGCATTCACTGAATGATGCTCGAGCCAGGGCAACAGGTTGAAATTGTTGGCCATAATCAGCGCGACCTGAACCAGGGCAAACCGCCGGATTACCCGCATAACCTGTGGGCTGACACCGTAGCCAAGAATGATCTCCGCATCCTCTCTCATGAGCTCGCTACGGTAATAGAGTAGGTCTGACACTTTTCGTGCTAACTCCGTCTCCTCATAGCTGACCAACCGATTTGCCCATGCTGGAAATAGGGTGCCGTAGTACCGTTGGCAGCGTCGCTGCAACTCATCTGCCAGCAGGTCTGGCCGTTTGAAACCATGGAGTGCATCAAACAGACCGAACTGGCCGGCTACAGGGATCTCAACCACCCGGCTCAGCTGTCCGGCCAGTGGCTCTTTACCTAGCTGCACCATATGCTCGGCCAGTGTCACCTCCCCAGTTGACAGAGCTACGGTTCGCCAGGGCTCGCCTATGGCCAATTGACCTGCCTCATTCGCTCGCAATTTGGGTCGGCCATTGCTGATTGAATAAACGGCGGTATCTACATCCTCGGCTTTGGCCTGCGATATTTCATCAAGGAGTAGCGGAATGTCGTGGTGTAGCGCTGCGGCCGCAGTCAAGCCATTGGCTGTACTCAACCAGGTACGCATGAGTGACTCATCGCCCAAGACCGATGTTGCCACCTTTAGTGCTGTCGTTTTACCCGATCCTGAATCGCCATTTAAATGAAAGATCACGTTTTCAACACCTGAGCTGCAAAGGAGCGGTGCACTCAAAGCTACTCCACAGCAAAAAATCAGCATTGGATTTGCAATGCACAGTTTGCCGATCTCCTCCTGCCACTGTTCCAGCGTGCCAGACGAACTCAGTTCCAAGTCTTGGCTTTTGCGCAGAAGATACAATTTGGCATTATGTCTGGGGGCGCTCCAGCCAAGACTGACGAAGCCTTCAGAGTGCCAGCCTGTTCGTTCCACACAGATTGCTGGTTCAGCACGCTGTAGCTCATTGAGCAGATAACGTTGAAGACGTTGCCAGGCTTGGGGGCTTGGCTCTAGTTGATAGCCGGAATCGATAAGCATATCCCGTACTTGTCTATAGTTATCCCCTTGTAAAACCTTAATTAAAATAAGGCCTTGAATTAAAACTCCGTCTAGGTTTTTCCACTCAAGCAAAACGCCGTAGCTGTGCTTCTGATCGGCCGCGCGGGTACGGGCTAGCACCTTGATGTGCCCTCCGATCTTTACCCAGCGTTCGGATTCCCTGCATTCCAGTGCATCCGGCAGTAATCGAAATTCCATAACCACCTCCCTCAAATGTTATTTAGATACTGCTGAATGTCAGACAGCTTGAATCTAATTGAACGTCCGGTGGGGCCTAATCTGATGGGAACTGGTAAGATTCCTGATTTTACAAAGCGCCGTACTGTCGACTGTGAAAGGGAAATCAGTTCAGCGACCTCAGCCATCGTTAGCAATGTTCTATTTTTTGTTTCAGCCATACATCCTCCTGGTTTTTCATGTGTTGGCAGGAGCATTCTGAATGTTGTATGCAGAAAACATCGTCGCTGAAAGTGCCCTTTTGGGGCAAAACACAAAAAATTAATTTACATTAAAAACAATCACTTATGGTGGCATCTTGCTTGGCGCAGACTGTTTCACTATTTCTTGGCTATTACCGTATTATTTTTTGATACGCTAATCTGGCGGAAATTTCACATGTGAAATTTTTTGCGTCACCGGTCATCTTGGCCCGTAACCCAGAGTGAGTTCACGGATGGGAGCAATAGTTCAAAAAAATCCCCGAGCGATGCCCGGGGACTTGTGTATAAGAGATAGCCCTAAAGGGGAATCTAGTCAGACTGCTACCGTTTCAACTGACCGAAGTATTACCAAAAAGATGAGCCAACGTGCTCCCCTGTTTGAACGTCACAGCCGTCTAAAACGAGCCGTATAGTGCTTTTTTTTCTGCCTGCATTGCTTGCATAAGCATCTTTGGGGGTAATGAGCACACCATAGAATAGCCAGCCAACAAGAGCACCTTGCCAAGAAAAAACAGCAACCAAAAACCAGAAAGTAAGATTTAGTCGCGAGTATTTTCGCAACAGATCCAGCATGGGTTTGAGCCAGTAAACAACTGGGATGGCTAAAACGGCATAACCCCAGCCAGTGACCTCAAGCATTGCCCAGCCAAGGACGACAACAGCCATAAAAAATATATTAATTAAATCTTTCACGGTGACCTCCCTTAATATTTCATATCCATATTATCGCGATTTCATAAAATGCAACCATAAGAACACTATGATTTAATCATTAATGAGTAAAGGCATAGGGAAATGTTCATTAGTAGAGTCGGCAACAATAATAGTCCCTTCAGCCATTGTGGTGAGGTGAAAAGATGATGGATTACTTAACCTTTTTGCGGTGTGATAAATAATTCAGGTTTCCCGGCGGCCAAGATAACCGGTGCTGTGTAGCCACCAGAATCCATCTTTTGTGATGCAACGAATATGAAGGCCCATGATGGAAGTTCCCGGCTAATTCTTGCAAGCAACTGGTTTTTATTCAGATTAGCTCCCTTGGGGATGTTTACCTCGATGCGGGAGTAATCTGTCACATCATCTGCATAGAACGTGTAACTTTTTTGCCCAGATGCTATAAAATCAGGAGTTTTTTGTGCATTTTCGGTGGGGGCGTGAACCACAGTACTGATATTGCAGGTTTTATCATATTTACCTCCTGCGGTCTCCCAATCTGGGCAACCATGTTCGGGTGCAGGGCTGACGCATCAGTGTTTATACTTTGAACAACCCCATACATTCGAACAAATATTGTTCATTCAGACAGCAGAGCCTGCGCTTGTTGGCCATGCTTAGATTACGTGATTTGTTTTGCTTCAGCATGTTCAGTATCCACTGCCTGATGACCGCTAAGTTTTCCCCAGCGAAGCCCGCTCTGGCCTGAAGTTGATCCTCTCCGAACGCAATATCTAAAGTCCAGTGCAGCAGATTTTCTACCGACCAGTGCGCTCGGGTTGCCTTCAGCGCTGAGGTGGCATCCAACGCTCGGCTACTTATATAAAATCTCACGAAATCATAGCCTTTGCCATTTTCAATTCGCTCAGCCTGCACGGCTATGATCGTCTTCGCTTTCCACTGCTGGCAAACTGGCATGCTTTCATCAACCATCAGAACCCAACAACGTCGATGCTCTTTTCGCCCATGTTCTGAGTCAAATTGTTCAGTAAAGCCGTGCCCCGAAACATCGGTTTCATTCTTATCCCAATACGCTTGGAACTGTTCTTTTACTTCAGTATTGAGGCTAGGTTGGTTGTCTTTCACTGCAAGCAGGTAATCACCCGACTTTTTGAGGATGGTGTCGGCGATTTTTACCTGTGTACCCATCGCATCAATACTGACTAAACACCCTTTTAATTCAAGAAGTTGGAGTAGCTCAGGTATTGCCGTGATCTCGTTAGATTTGTCAGCGACTTTTTGCTGGCCAACACACATCCCCAGCTCAGTTGACCAGACATTGACCATATGAACAGCGTTGGCACCTCGCCCTTTAGCGGTAGCACGAAGAGCTTTACCATCAACCGCTAGTTGGCCAACCAGCTTATCATCGCCCATGATGTCGCCGATCCACGCTTGAAAAATGGATTTCAGACTGGCGGGAGGCAGAGTGGCAAAAATGCGGTTGAATGTGTCGTGTGATGGAATGCCGCCAGGCAAGCTCAACCAGCGCCGGAACCATGGCTCTCGCTCTTGAGCAAACAAGGTAATCTCGCTCCAAGTATCAAAACCGCACATCATGGCGCAGATGGCCATGAAAACAACCTCTGACAAGATATGCGAGCACTTGGCCTGATTGCGTGGGTCTGGAATTGATTCAAGGTAGTCGAGCAAAGACTTCTGGGCCATAAAAATAAACAGTTAGTTAAGATCTCGACTATTTACAGCTTGGCAACGCAAGGTACAATTAAAATCGTACTTGGCGCCGCTCAACTGATCGATACTTGATCAACTAGCGCAAAGAATGATCATGCGTCGGCCCTGTGTTCGGGTGCAACAATTCGAACTGATGAATGAATGAACTCTGACACCAAGGGGAATTTCTGATACTTATTTTTGCTATCTACAATAAATTTTATATTTGCTTGCTGTAAGGACTTCTCAATACCATCGAATAGGGTGCTCGACATCATTTCCCAAGCTTTTCGTTTATCACTAGCTTGCGACTCAGAGATCCATCCAAATACGCTATCGCGTTCCATACCCCCTTTCGGTGCAAAGGCGCTGGTCAATAGGCCTAATCCCAGTGACTGGCCCCAATCCAACCCGAATCCGCTCCCAGAGTTGAACAACACTGCATTGCTTGTGGCGTCCAATCCCTTGCTGGTAAAGCTGTCTTTCTGGTCGTTGGGGGCGTCGTAATCCTTGGCTTCCTGGAGTCCTCCAGCCTGAGCCAGGTTATAGGCGCGGCTATGATCGGCCTTGTATTGATAGCTATTCGGTGACATGGCACAACCTGAGGCCAACCCCAGCCCGGTTGCAACGATTATTACTGTTAGCTTCTTCATCATTGAAGTGTCTCCTATGGCACTGTCGTCAGGTTGCCATAGACCCTGAAAAAAACAATGTGATGCAACTATCATATTGAAAATATTCAAAATATCTTCTGAATGAACAATTTTACAGTAGCGGATAGAACGCCCAAGCTGAACAGAAACAGGGTTGTTGTGAAGGGACTCAGAGATGAGAACACTCTCTGTCGTGGCTCACTCAGAGCATCAGGAGAGTCACTTCGCCTATCTGGATGTTTTACTGATTTTTTCTATCCGCATCTTTCACATGTGAAAGTTTTTGCTTCTCTTTGAAGAGATATGCGGCAATCGCTGCTATGCCGATAAGAGAGAGGAAGAGAGTGACCAAGATGACAGTGCTGCTCATAATATATCCTCCAAATAATAAAGGAAACTATGCAGAAAGCAGCCAAAAATGTCAATAAAACATTGATTTTAAAGTGATTTTGTTCTTTACGTACAAAGTTCACTTTCAGGCTTATACACAAGATCGATTTAGCATTGATACTAGGCGTTGTCGTAGCCAGCCAGATGACAAGCTTTATCTTGGTTTTCAGATAGATAGCCCCAGGATGAGTTCCGATACCATCATAGCCAATGGCTCAGAAATGCGCCCTGAGGCTTTACGGGCACTACCTAAGTAGCGTGGTGAGCAACAGCTGTGGTTTTTTGTAACCGGTTTGTACCGAGATCAGTGTCATGTCAGAACCTCCATCTCATCAAGGTGCTGGATCAGAGCTCCCAGCAAGCGTTGGCTGCTTCGAGACAGCCGACGCATCTGCATCAACTGATCATTGAGTTGGCGTATCAGCGCAAAGCCCTCCTCTGTGGCCAAAATGACTGGTTTTTCCCAGTCATGTGCAGGGGTAAATGTCGATTTGTAATACGAAAACTGACCATTGCGCGGCAGGTAATGGCTAAGAACCTTGTGCTTCCCCGATCCTTTTGGCTGCTCAATGAATTGGTTGTAGTACCAGTGGCACTCGAGCTTGAATTGACGAACCCGCGCCCTGCAACCGAAATGCCCCGGATAACCGGGAGTCTGCGTGGTTCTGTGAGCACGATTGTGTTGCCAAAAATAGTCACAGAGGCGATTGGCCAAAAACTCATAGCGTCTCTGCTCTACCTCGGCCATGTCATGTATGGCGATCAGGTACTCCCCGCACTGTTGCAGAGCCATACGGGTTGCTTTATCCCGATCAGCTTGAATTGCCTGTGTGCGACTGATTGTTCGCCATGCATCTGCCATGCGGGAAATGTTCTGCTGTGTCATGTGTCCTCCAGTTCTTGGTTATGACACAACAGATGCTAAACAAGGGGATGCAAAAACCTGCGCTCTGTATCTGCCCTTTTTGGGCACTTTGAGCGATTTCAGGTCCCAACGTAATCATCAGACAACCCATGGACCTGTCCAATCCCTTTCCAATAGCTTATCTGATGTGGGACCCATCAATGACGAGCAATCAAGCGCTACAACTTGGAGCAGGGGCCTTGGGAAATTCGTTCCACCAATTATGTGGGACCTGCCTGTAATGCGGTGAATTCATATCAGTGGAAGGGCTGGGCCAAGCTTTGCGTTGAAGCAGTGTTGGAATCAGCACCTGCCGATTCCTATCTATCTGGAATCTGGCCACTTATTCCCAATGAGTACTCAATGGCGCTCAGATAGGGGATGGATCAAGCCTTGTAGAACGCACTAACACAGGGTTGGCGCATCTAAAGAACTGGGTTCGTAAGGGACCGAAAGCTGATGTGATGCGGTGAGTATTTCAGAAAAGCATAATGTCATTCCAGCTAGCAAAATGTTATTTACGCTCACATATGTGATATGCTCCCTCCCTATTATCGTGACAATCCATAAGAGGCACCGCCATGATCCGTTGCCATCTCGCCCGCATGATGGGCGAACGCAAGATGCGTATTGCCGATGTTGCCAGAGAAACGAGCTTAAGCCGTGCCACGCTGACCTTGCTCTACAAAGAGACGGCACAGAAAGTGGATCTGGAGGCTATTGAGAAACTCTGCCTGCTGTTTGAGTGCCAAGTAGGGGACCTGCTCGAGCTAAAACAAGGGTCCACAGGGCGCGAATGAGAGGGCTCTCATCAAGCTCAATGAGGATGGTTGCGCAAAGCCCGGAAAGGCTTACAGAGCGCTAAAGGCTAACCGCCCTTCAGCAAGACACTACAAGCATCAATCGAACGAATTTCAACAGGAACAACAGCATGACAAGTATCCAACAACGTGCCGCACTACAACGCCAGATTTGGGCTATTGCCAACGAGGTACGCGGCGCAGTCGATGGTTGGGATTTTAAGCAGTATGTCTTGGGCGCCCTGTTTTATCGCTTTATCAGCGAAAACTTTACCAGCTACATAGAAGCGGGGGATGACAGCATCAACTACGCAGAACTGCCGGATAGCGTCATTACTCAGGAGATCAAAGAGGACGCCATCAAGACCAAGGGCTACTTTATCCGCCCCAGCGATCTCTTCGTCAACGTGGCCAAAAATGCCAATAGTAACGACAGTCTCAATACCGACCTTGCCCACATTTTTGCCGACATTGAAGCGTCGGCTAGCGGTTACCCGTCAGAGCGAGATATCAAAGGGTTGTTCGCTGATTTCGATACAACCAGCAACCGTTTGGGTCATACGGTAAAAGATAAAAACGCCCGTTTGGCAGCAGTGCTTAATGGCGTGGCCAAGCTGGATTTCGGCGATTTTGAAGATAGCCATATCGATCTCTTCGGCGATGCCTACGAGTTCCTGATTTCCAACTATGCCGCCAACGCTGGTAAATCCGGTGGCGAGTTCTTCACCCCCCAGCATGTATCCAAGCTGATCGCCCAGCTTGCCATGCATGGCCAAAGTAGCGTCAACAAAATTTACGACCCGGCTTGCGGCTCCGGCTCGCTGCTCTTGCAAGCCAAGAAGCATTTCGACGCCCACATCATCGAAGACGGCTTCTTCGGGCAAGAGCTCAACCACACCACCTACAACCTGGCGCGGATGAACATGTTCTTGCACAACATAAACTACGACAAGTTCAATATCCAACTCGGCGATACGCTGCGCGAACCCCACTTTGGCGATGACAAACCCTTTGATGCCATCGTCTCCAATCCGCCCTATTCGGTGAAGTGGATAGGATCGGACGACCCAACCCTGATCAACGATGACCGCTTTGCCCCCGCTGGTGTGCTCGCCCCCAAATCCAAAGCCGACTTTGCCTTCGTGCTGCACGCGCTCAGCTACCTCTCCGCCAAAGGCCGCGCTGCCATCGTCTGCTTCCCCGGCATCTTCTACCGTGGCGGGGCCGAGCAAAAGATCCGGAAATATCTGGTGGACAACAACTATGTGGAGACCGTGATCTCGCTGGCGCCTAATCTGTTTTACGGCACTACCATCGCAGTGAATATTCTGGTGCTCTCCAAACACAAAACCGATACCCGCACCCAATTCATCGACGCCAGCAGCCTGTTCAAAAAGGATACCAACAACAACGTGCTACTGGACACGCACATCGAGCAGATCATGGCGGTGTTCGATAGCAAAGCCAATATTGCTCACTTCGCCAAGTCAGTGCCTTTCGAGCAAGTCGCTGCCAATGATTACAACCTGTCGGTCAGTAGCTATGTGGAAGCGAAAGACAACCGCGAGGTGGTGGATATTGCCCAACTCAATGCCGAGCTGAAAACCACCGCGTCTAAAATCGACCAACTACGCAAAGATATTGATGCCATCGTCGCCCAGATTGAGGGTTACGGCAGCGAAGGCGAGGAACTGAAGGCATGAGCCGCATGAATTTTTTGGACAAGCTGCTGGATGGAGTTACGGTGGAGTGGCTTCCGTTGGGGGATATTACTCAATATGAGCAACCAACCAAATATTTGGTCGCAGCGAAGAACTACAGCGATAACTTTGAAACCCCTGTTCTGACGGCGGGAAAAACCTTCATCCTTGGCTATACGGATGAAACCGATGGAATCTATAGAGCATCTCAAAACCCCGTAATAATTTTTGACGACTTCACAACCGCCAACAAATGGGTTGACTTTGACTTCAAGGTCAAGTCTTCCGCCATGAAAATGATTACATCAAGTGATGAAAGCAAGGCGCTAATTAAATATATCTACTATTGGCTAAACACTCTTCCAAGCGAGTTGGTCGATGGTGATCACAAGCGACAGTGGATTGGAAATTATTCCAACAAACGAATCCCCATCCCCTGCCCGGACAACCCTAAAAAATCGCTGGAAATCCAGGCTGAAATCGTCCGCATTCTAGATACTTTTACCGAGTGCGTATTCCGGCGAAGTTGAACAGCCATTCCGGCCAACGTGAACACCCTGATCCTTAACGCGCTCACGTCACCCCG